>NZ_AZSV01000056.1:0-29237 GCF_000582595.1 Pseudomonas sp. BAY1663 | reverse complement strand
AGCAGCACGGCGCCCGCGGCCAGGCGCGGCTTGTCGGTCCGCAGCCGTGGCAGCGCGATCAGCAGTGCGGCGCTGAGGGCGATGACGAAGCTCAGCAGCCAGACCCCACCGAGCGGCGCCAGCCCGGCCAGCGGGCCGTCGAGCTGGCTGTAGCCGCTATAGAGCCAGGGAAAGCCGGTGAGAATCCAGCCGCGCAGCGCATCCAGCGCCAGCCAGAGCGCGGCGAAGGCCAGCGCATCGCCCAGCGGCGTATGGCGATTGCGCAGCAGGCGCGCCCAGATCCAGCCGAGCAGGGCGAAGAACAGCGCCAGGCCGGCGACGAAGCCCAGCGTCAGCAGGCCCGCCAGTGCCGGCGAGGCAGCGCCGAAATCGTGGATGCTGACGTAGACCCAGCTGACGCCGGAGGCGAACAGGCCGAAACCGTAGCACCAGCCGCGCTGCGCCGCCTGTTTCGGCGCGACTTCACCCAGCCCGAGGTAGAGCAGGGCGATGGACAGCAACGCCAGTGGCCAGAGGTCGAACGGCGCCAGCGACAGGGTGGTCAGCGTGCCGGCCGCCAGCGCCAGCAGGTTGCCCGGCCAGCCGGGGCGGATGATCCAGTGCATGGGGTTTCCTTCGCGAAGACGATCGGGGCGCTCGGGCGTCTCGATCGCTTCAGTCGTTGAGCCGGCTGAAGCGCAGCATGTGCACGCGGCGGCTGTCGGCATTGAGCACGCGCACGCGGAAGCCGTCGATCTCGGTGACTTCGTTGCGCTTGGGCAGATGGCCGAAGGTGCTCATCACCAGGCCGGCGACGGTGTCGAACTCGTCGTCGGGGAAGGCGCTGCCGAAGTACTCGTTGAAGCTGTCGATCGGCGTCAGCGCCTTGACCAGGAAGTCGCCGCTGGGCAGCGGGCGGATGTAGCTGTCTTCCTCGACGTCATGCTCGTCCTCGATGTCGCCGACGATCTGCTCCAGCACGTCCTCGATGGTCACCAGGCCGGCTACGCCGCCGTATTCGTCGATGACGATGGCCATGTGGTTGTGGTTGGCGCGGAATTCGCGCAGCAGCACGTTGAGGCGCTTGGATTCGGGCACGAAGGTGGCCGGGCGCAGCAGGTCCTTGATGTCGAAGCTGTGCTGGTCGTCCTTGAGGATCAGCGGCAGCAGGTCCTTGGCCAACAGCACGCCGATCACTTCGTCGAGGCTCTCGCCGATCACCGGGTAGCGCGAATGGGCGGCCGAGATGATCGCCGGGAGGAATTCCTTCGGCGACTGGTCGGCCTTGATGCTGATCACCTGCGAGCGCGGCACCATGATGTCGCGCACCTGCAGGTCGGCGACCTGGATGGCGCCTTCGACGATGGCCAGTGCCTCGTTGTCGAGCAGCTTGTTCTGGTGGGCTTCGCGCAGGATTTCCAGCAGTTCCTGGCGGTTTTTCGGCTCATGGGCAAAAGCCTGGGTGATTTTTTCCAGCCAGGTCTTCTGCCCGCTGATCGATCGATCTTCGCTCATGTCGTTGACTCAGGAGTCCTTGCCCGTGTCGGGCTGTTCTTCGGCATAGGGGTCGGGGTGTCCCAGTTCGGCCAGCAACTGGCGTTCCAGGTCTTCCATTTCTTCGGCTTCGGCGTCTTCGATGTGATCGTAGCCGAGCAGGTGCAGGCAGCCGTGGATGACCAGGTGCGCCCAGTGCGCCGCCAGTGCCTTGCCCTGCTCGGCCGCTTCGCGCTCGACCACCGGTACGCAGATCACCAGGTCGCCGAGCAGGGGGATGTCGAGCAAGTCGTCCGGCACGTCGGCGGGAAACGACAGCACGTTGGTCGCGTAGTCCTTGTGTCGCCAGGTGCGGTTGAGCTCGCGGCCTTCGTCCTCGTCGACCAGGCGGATGGTCAGCTCGGAGTCGCCGCTACGCTGGCGCAGCGCCAGTTCGCACCAGCGCTGCAGCTCGCGGGCGTCCGGGGCGGCGCCGCTGCTGGCGCATTGCAGGTCGAGTTCAATCACCGGCTTGTTCCTGGGCGGCGCGCTTGCCGGCTGGGGCTGTTTGCCTTCGAAGGACTCGTAGGCCTCGACGATGCGCTGCACCAGCGGGTGGCGCACCACATCCTTGGGTTGGAAGTGGGTGAAGCTGATGCCGTTGACGTCCTTGAGCACCTCGATTACGTGCGTCAGGCCACTCTTGGTGCCGCGCGGCAGGTCGACCTGGGTGATGTCGCCGGTGATCACCGCGGTGGAACCGAAGCCGATGCGGGTGAGGAACATCTTCATCTGTTCCTGGGTGGTGTTCTGGCTTTCGTCGAGGATGATGAAGCTGTTGTTCAGGGTGCGTCCGCGCATGTAGGCCAGCGGTGCGATCTCGATCACCTGCTTCTCGATCAGCCGTGCCACGTGCTCGAAGCCGAGCATCTCGTAGAGCGCGTCGTACAGCGGGCGCAGGTAGGGTCGATCTTCTGCGCCAGGTCGCCGGGGAGGAAGCCGAGCTTCTCGCCGGCCTCCACCGCCGGGCGTACCAGCAGGATGCGCCGGACCTGCTCGCGTTCCAGCGCGTCCACCGCGCAGGCCACGGCCAGGTAGGTCTTGCCGGTGCCGGCCGGGCCGATGCCGAAGTTGATGTCATTGTCGAGGATGGCCTTGACGTAGCGCTGCTGGTTGGCGCCGCGCGGGCGGATGTTGCCCTTGCGGGTACGCAGGGCGACGCCCTGGTGGGCGTTGGGGTTGGCCAGGTCTTCCATCCCGGACTCCTGCAGGTACAGGTGCACCATGTCCGGCGACAGCTCGGTGGTCTTGGTTTCCCGGTACAGTCGGCGCAGCAGGTTCTCCGCGGACTGGGCCACGTTGGGCGGACCGATCAGCTCGAACTGGTTGCCGCGGTTGCGGATCTCCAGTTCCAGGCGTTGCTCGATCAGGCGCAGGTGCTCGTCGAATTGGCCGCAGAGATTGGCGAAGCGACGGGCTTCAAAGGGTTCGAGGGTGAAACGATGAGGTTCTATGGGTGCGTTCAAGGGCTTATAGGTATGGCCGGGTTCGGCGAAGTGATGAAGGAAGAATAGCGCCGCTCGGGAAAAGCGGAAAGCGCAGTCGCGGCGCCGATTTTCAGCCCCGCATGGGATACATGGGGCTGATGCGGTGCGTCTCAAGGCAGCAGGCTGCCGCGCAGGGAGTGCGGCAGGGCGTCGTCGATGTGTACGTCGACGAACTGGCCGATCAGCCGCGGGTTGTCGCAGCGGAAGTTGACGATGCGGTTGTGCTCGGTACGGCCCTGCAGCATGCCCGGGTCCTTCTTCGAGTAGTCGCTGACGAGGATGCGCTGGGTGGTGCCCACCATTCGTCGGCTGTTCTCGAAGCCCTGCTGGTTGATGCGTTGCTGCAGGATCGCCAGGCGCTGCTTCTTCACTTCCTCCGCGGTGTCGTCGACCAGGTCCGCCGCCGGGGTGCCGGGGCGCGCGCTGTAGACGAAGGAATAGGAGAAGTCGAAGCCGACGTCTTCGATCAGCTTCATGGTCTGCTCGAAGTCCTTGTCGGTCTCGCCGGGGAAGCCGACGATGAAGTCCGAGCTGATCAGGATGTCCGGTACTGCCGCCTTCAGCCGGCGGATGCGCGACTTGTATTCCAGCGCGGTGTGGTTGCGCTTCATCGCCGCCAGCACCCGGTCGGAGCCGGCCTGCACCGGCAGGTGCAGGTACTTCACCAGCTGCGGGATGTCGGCGTGGGCCTGGATGATGGCGTCGGAGAATTCCAGCGGGTGGCTGGTGGTGTAGCGGATGCGGCCGATGCCGTCGATGGCCGCCACCGCATGTAGCAGGTCGGCGAAGTCGTGGCCGTCGTAGCGGTAGCCGTTGACGTTCTGCCCCAGCAGGGTGATTTCCTTCACGCCGTTCTCGGCTAGGTGGACGATCTCCGCCAGTACGTCGGCCAGCGGCCGGCTGACTTCCTCGCCGCGGGTATAAGGCACCACGCAGAAGGTGCAGTACTTGCTGCAGCCTTCCATCACCGAGACGAAGGCGCTGGGGCCGTCGACGCGTGGCTCGGGCAGGCGGTCGAACTTCTCGATCTCGGGGAAGGAAATGTCCACCTGCGGCGTCTTGGTGGTGCGCGCGGCGTCGATCATTTCCGGCAGGCGGTGCAGCGTCTGCGGGCCGAAGACCACGTCGACATAGGGCGCGCGATCGCGGATCGCCGCGCCTTCCTGGCTGGCCACGCAGCCGCCGACGCCGATCACCAGTTGCGGGTTGTCCTGCTTCAGTTCGCGCCAGCGGCCCAGCTGGGAGAAGACCTTTTCCTGGGCCTTTTCGCGGATCGAGCAGGTATTGAGCAGGATCACGTCGGCTTCCGCCGGGTTCTCGGTGATCTCCATGGCCTGGTGTTCACCCAGCAGGTCCACCATGCGCGAGCTGTCGTACTCGTTCATCTGGCAGCCATGGGTTTCGATGAAAAGCTTGCGGGTCATGTTACGGGCCGGCGTTGTGCAAAAAATGACCGGGGATTATAGGGCCAGGGATAAGCCGATAAAAGCATGGGCGCTCGATAAAACGCCGCAGGGACGGATCGGCTACGGGCGGAACGGGCCGCGACCCTCGGCGGCCTGCAGTTCCATCAGGTAGTCGCGGAAGATCTGTCCGAGTACCTGGGTGGCGATTTCCAGTTCGTCGCGGCGCATCTGCGCGGAGACCCGGTCGGCGGTGTCCAGCGCCTCTTCCTCGCCATTGACCGCGGCCATCTTGAGGACGATGTAGGCCTGCACGTTGTTGGGCTTGACCCCCTCGCCGCGAAAGAACATCACCCCGAGTCGATGCTGCGCCGTGGCATGGCCACCCAGCGAGGCCTGTTCGAACCAGTGTAGCGCCTTGGCCAGGTCGCGCGGGGCGCGCCGCCCGTCGTAGTGGAACTCGCCCAATTCGTAGGCCGCCTGCAGGTCGCCTTCGCTGGCCGCCTGCTGGCAGGCGCGCAGGGCTTCGGGGAGCTCTTCGGGAAGGGTGTTGAGCGCACAGCGAGCCGTCGCCGGGATCAGCAAGGTATTGCCGCCGGCCGAAGCCGTCAGAGGCGAGAGAAGCAGCAGACAGCCCAAAGACAGGATGCGGCCGGTGCGGGTCATGAAAATCTGGCGCCTCGAGAAGCAGGGCGGTAATGGGTTTGACCGGGAAACGAGCCCGTCGTCACATTATGGATAAGCTGCAGTCCGCTTACAAAGCCTTTAACCGCCGCTTACCGGCTTTTTATGCGACCTGGCGACGCCCCTGCGGGCACTGCCCGGGAATGGGAGCGACAGCAGGTCAGATCGTAGGTTGGGTTGAGACGCGCAGCGATGAAGCCCAACGTGTTCATGCCGATCCCCGCGGCCTCGCTGCGCTCAGCGCCACTCTAGCAGCGCGGCCCAGCTTCCCGTGTGCGCTGTTCGGCAATCGCAGCAACAGCCAGGCGAGCAATGGGCTGGCCAGTGCCAGCAGCAGTGGCCGATACGCGTTCAGTGGGTTCTCCAGCGGCGTGCCGTCCATCGGTGTGCCGGCCAGCAGTAGGATGGCCGCGCCCAGCCCTGCTACTCCAAGCAGGCGCGCCGGCCATTGCAGCAGGCCGGCATACAGCACCAGCAGGGCGCAGGCCAGCAGCAGGCCGAGTGCGTAAGGCGCGCTCCAGCCGAGTTGCCGCGCCAGTTCGAAGCACACGCAGAGCCCGAGCACCACGCGCCCCCAGTTCGGCCGGCTCCAGGCCCAGCCGCGGGCCAGGGTCAGCATGGCCAGTGCGATCAGTGGCAGCCCCAGTAGCAGGCTGGCGCGTTCCAGCCATTGTTGCGCCTCCTGTACGGCCATGCCCGCGAAACCGGCGACGCCAACGGCACCGCTGGCCGCGAGAAGAACGAAGCCCAGCAGGGCGCCGAACAGTGCCGGCTGCTCGGCTTCGCCGTAGTGGCGCCGCGCGCGGCCGACCCGCAGCGCACCGGCGCCTGCGCCCAGCGCCAGCAGCAGGGTCTGCAGCAGGTCCATCGCCGGGCTCACTTGAGCCTGGCGAAGGCGCGCTCGGCCGCCTCCAGGGTGAGTGCAAGCTCGGTCTCGCCGTGGGCGATGGAGGTGAAGCCGGCCTCGAAGGCACTCGGTGCCAGGTACACGCCGCCTTCGAGCATCAGGTGGAAGAAGCGCTTGAAGCGATCGGCATCGCTGGCCATCACGTCGGCGAAGGTGACGATGTCGTCGGCGCCGCTGAAGTACAGGCCGAACATGCCGCCCACCTGGGTGGTGACGAAGGGGATGCCGGCGGCATCGGCGCGATCCTGCAGGCCCTGCAGCATGCGGCTGGTGTAGTCGCTCAGCTCGGCATGGAAGCCGGGGCGGCTGATCAGCTTCAGCGTGGTCAGGCCGGCGGCCATGGCCAGCGGGTTGCCCGACAGGGTGCCGGCCTGGTAGACCGGGCCCAGCGGGGCGATCCTTTCCATGATCGCGCGCTTGCCACCGAAGCAGCCCACCGGCATGCCGCCGCCGATGATCTTGCCAAAGGTGGACAGGTCCGGCGTCACGCCGAAGTGCGCCTGGGCGCCGCCGAGGGCGACGCGGAAGCCGGTCATCACCTCGTCGAAGATCAGCACCACGCCGTGTTCGTCGCACAGGCGGCGCAGACCTTCGAGAAAGCCCGGCGCCGGCGGTACGCAGTTCATGTTGCCGGCCACCGGCTCGACGATGATGCAGGCGACCTGCTCACCTTTCTCTTTCAGCGTGGCCTCGACTTCGGCGAGGTCGTTGTAGGCCAGGGTCAGGGTGTGCTTGGCGAAGTCGGCCGGCACGCCAGCCGAGCTGGGCACGCCCTGGGTCAGTGCGCCGGAGCCGGCCTTGACCAGCAGGCTGTCGGAGTGGCCGTGGTAGCAGCCTTCGAACTTGATGATGGCGTCGCGGCCGGTGTAGCCACGGGCCAGGCGGATGGCGCTCATGGTCGCCTCGGTGCCGGAGCTGACCATGCGCACCATCTCCATCGACGGCACCAGGCTGCAGACCAGCTCGGCCATCTCGGTCTCCATGGCGGTCGGCGCGCCGTAGGACAGCCCGTGTTCGAGCTGGCGGCGCACCGCGTCGAGCACCTGCGGGTGGCTGTGACCGAGGATCATCGGACCCCAGGAGCCGACGTAGTCGACGTAGCGCTTGTCGTCCTCGTCGATGACGTAGGCGCCTTCGGCGTGCTTGAGGAACAGCGGCGTGCCGCCGACGCTGCGGAAGGCGCGCACCGGCGAATTGACGCCGCCGGGAATGTGGGTCTGGGCGCTGGCGAAGAGGGTTTCGGAACGGGACATGCGGGGCCTCGCGAATGCATGGGGCGGGCCGGCGTCGGTGCGGCCCGCCATTGGAAATCAGGGGGTGGCGAACAGCTGGGCGAAGGCTTCGGCGCGGCGCTGCACCTCGGCCGCGGAGTCGGCGGCGAACAGCGCATGGATCACCGCGATCAGGCTGGCGCCCTGGGCGATCAGCCGTGGCGCGGTCTCCAGGGTGATGCCGCCGATGGCGGCGATCGGCTGGCTGAAGCGCGCCCGGGCCTGCTGCAGCAGTTCGATGTCGGCGGCTGGTGCGCCGGGCTTGGTATTCGAGTTGTAGAAGCGGCCGAAGGCGATGTAGCTGGCACCCTCGGCGATCGCCTGCTCGGCCAGCGCCAATTGCGCGTGGCAGGTGGCGCCGATGATCGCCTGGCGGCCGAGCAGGGCGCGCGCGGCGGACAGCGAACCGTCCTCCTGGCCCAGGTGCAGGCCGACGCCCAGGCGTGCGGCCAGTTCGGCATCGTCGTTGATGATCAATTGCGCGCCGTGGTGTGCGCAGAGTTCCAGCAGGGCATCGGCCTCGCGCAGGCGACGGGCATCGTCGCCGGACTTGTCGCGGTATTGCAGCAGGCGTGCGCCACCCTTGAGCGCGGCTTCGACGTAGGGCAGCAGGCGCCCTTCGGCCAGCAGTTGCTGTCGGTGATCGCGTAGAGGCCGCGGAGCCGGGTGGTTTCCTTCATGCGCAACTCTCCGGTCAGGCCAGGTCCAGCGGCAGGCGGCGCGGGATGTACTGGCCGTGGCCTGGGGCTTCGGCGTCACGCAGGGTGCGCCAGGTGTAATCGAGTGCGGATTCGACCGCGCTGGCCAGTGCTTCGCCCAGCGCCAGGCGACCGGCAAGGGTACTGGCCAGGGTGCAGCCGGAGCATGGTAACTGCCGGGCAGGCGTGCGCAGGTGAAGTCGTGGCGGGCGCCATCGCGGCAATACAGGCGGTTGTGCACTTCGCTTTCGTCGCCATGGCCGCCGGTGATCAACAGATGGTCGATATGCGGCAGCAGGCGTTCGGCGCATTCGTCGGCACTGCCTTCGGGCAGCTCGGCGAGGATGCGCGCTTCGGGCAGGTTCGGCGTGGCGATGGTCGCCACCGGAAACAGTCGCTCGCGCATGGCGTAGCCGACGTCGTCCTTGCCCAGCGCACCGCCGCCGCCGGCGCGCAGCACTGGATCGCAGACCAGCGGTACGCCGGGCAGTTTGCGCATGATCTCGAGCACGGTCTCGACCATTTCCACCGAGCCGAGCATGCCCAGCTTGACCGCGGCGATTGGCAGGTCGGCGATCACAGCATTGGCCTGGGCCAGTACCCATTGGCGGTCGAGTACGCGAAAATCGGAGACATTGACGCTATCCTGCACGGTTAGCGCGGTAACCGTCGGTGCGGCATGGCAGCCCTGGGCGAGCAGGGCCTCGATGTCCGCCTGCAGGCCGGCGCCCCCACTGGGGTCATGGCCGGAAAGGCAGAGGACGACGGGTCTTGAAGTAGGGTTTTTCATGGCGTGCGAGCTTATCACCAAACGGCATCGGCGGGACGCGGCAGTTGTGCGTCGTAGCGCCATCCGGTTTTCCGGGCCGGTCATCGGATATGCCCTTCGGGCATTGCCCGGTTTTCCGGATGGCACTGTCGCTGTGGTAGATTGCTGGCACTTTGATTTCGGACTGTAGTGCGGTTCGCGAGCCATGCGTTTGCGATCGTCGCCAGGCCTGCACGAGGCACCATGCGGCACGTTTTCCTGTTCATCCTGGCCCTTCTGCCCGCCCTGGCCGCTGCCGTCGAACTCGACGAGCGAACCCGTCACCTGCCGCTCGGCCAGCACATGGCGGTGTTCGAGGACCCGCTCGGCGAGGCGCGGATCGAGGATGTCGCGTCGCCAGCGTTCGACAGTCGTTTCCAGCCCCACCGTACGGCCGTGCTCAATGCCGGCTATTCCCGTTCCGTGCACTGGCTGCGCGTCGACCTGCACTACCGGCCGCTGGCCGCGCAAGGGGCGCGGCGCTGGCTGCTGGAGGTGGCCTATCCGCCGCTGGACAGCCTGCAGCTCTACCTGCCCGATGAGCAGGGTGGTTATCGCCTGGCGCGCGATACCGGCGATACCCGGCCCTGGGCCAGCCGCGAGATCGGCCAGGGCAACTATCTGTTCGAGGTCGAGCTGCCGGCCGATCGGCCGCAGCGGCTGTACCTGCGGGTGCAGAGCGAAGGTTCGATCCAGGTGCCGCTGAGCCTCTGGTCGCATCATGCCTACCTCGAGGCCCAGCCCGGACGTATCTACGTGCTGGGCATGATCTATGGCGTGCTGCTGGCGATGCTGGTCTACAACCTGTTCATCTATATCAGCATCCGCGACCCCAGCTATCTGTACTACATCCTCTACATCGCCGCGTTCGGCCTCTATCAGGTCTCGGTGAACGGCGCCGGCGTGCAGTTCCTCTGGCCGGATCGGCCGTGGTGGACCAACGCCGCGACGCCCTTGCTGATCGGCATCGCGGCGTTGTTCGGCTGCCTGTTCACCCGCAGCTTCCTGCGCACGGCCGAACACAGCCGCTGGATCGACGGGCTGTTGCGGCTGATGATCGGCTTCGCCGTGGTGGTGATCGCCCTTGCACTGACGCTGGATTACGGCGTGGCGCTGCGCCTGGCCACCGCCCTGGCGCTGCTGTTCACCCTGGCGGTGTTCGCCGCCGGCATCCTCGCCTGGCTGCGTGGGATGCGCGTGGCGCGCTACTTCATCATCGCCTGGAGCGCGCTGCTGGTCGGCGGGCAGATCAACAGCCTGATGGTGCTGGGCTATCTGCCCAATACCTTCCTGACCATGTATGCCAGCCAGCTGGGTGCGGCGCTGGAAGTGGTGCTGCTGTCGATGGCGCTGGCCGATCGCATCAACACCCTCAAGGACGAACGCGCCAAGATCCTGGAAACCGCACGCGCCGAGCTGGAACAGCTCAACCGCGAGCTGGCCGAGAGCAACCGGCTCAAGGACGAATTCCTCTCCAACATCAGCCATGAGCTGCGTACGCCGATGATGGGCGTGATGGGCGCGCTCGAACTGCTGCCGGCCTCGGAAACCCCGGAAGAACTGCAGCAGTACCAGCACATCGCCACCGGCTCGGCGCGCGACATGATGCGGCTGGTCAACAACATCCTCGTACTCAGCGAGCTGCGCGCCGGCAAGCTGCGGCCGTACGACACCGCCTTCAGCCTGCGCGAAATGGCGGGGCGCCTCGAACTGCAGTTCGCGCCGCGGACCCGCGACAAGGGGCTGGACTTCGAGCTGGAGGTCGCCAGCGACCTGCCGGACCGGGTGCTCGGCGATGGCGGCAAGCTCGAGCAGGGCATCGCCCATCTGCTCGACAACGCCGTCAAGTTCACCGCGCGCGGGAGCGTGACGCTGCGCTTGAGCGGGCACGCGGCGGCACCGGGGCAACTGGCGCTGCAGGTCGAGGTCATCGATACCGGCATCGGCTTCAGCGATGCCGACGAAGCCTTCCTCTATCACCAGTTCCGCCAGGTGGATGGTTCCATGACCCGCCGCTATGGCGGCCTTGGCATCGGCCTGGCGATCAGCCGCGGGCTGACCGAGGTGCTCGGCGGCCAGCTCGACCAGCAATCGCGGCCGGGCCTGGGCAGCCGTTTCCGCATCAGCGTGCGCCTGGCGTTGCTCGATCCCGTCACCGCGCGTGCCGATCGCCCCTCGGGGAAGATTGCCTGAGACACTGGCTTTTGGCCGAAACCTCGCTTCAGTCGCCGCCTCCAAGCATGCTCCACTGCCCCTCGTAACGTTGCTGCCCGCCCCAGGCCCGTGCCCGGGACAGGGCCGGCTAAGCTTGCTGACACACGCCGTCCGCCATTGCGCGGGCTTTGCAACGGTCGCACCGATCGAGGAGCCCCGAGATGAACCTGCCGTACTGCGCCGAAACCCACGAAGTCACCAACCAGGTGCCGCCGCTCGACGGCGCCAACCTCTACCGCCTCGACCTGCCGTTGCAGCAGTGGGTACAGCGCTACCAGGGTGGTTGGGCCGAGCAGCGGCTCGACGCCTACGGTGGGCTCGCCGGCGGGCCGCTGATGGCGGCGGGCTTTCTCGCCAACGAGAACAAGCCGGTATTCAGGAGCCACGACCGCTACGGCCATCGCATCGACCAGGTGGACTTCCACCCGGCCTACCACGAGCTGATGCGCACGGCCGTCGAACACGGCATCCCGTCGCTGCCGTGGAGCGATCCGCAGCCCGGCGCGCAGGTGGCGCGCGCGGCGCTGATGTACCTGCACAACCAGGCCGAGGCCGGCAGCAGCTGCCCGCTGACCATGACCTACGCCAGCGTGCCGGCGCTGCGCCTGCAGCCCGAGTTGGCCGAGGTCTGGCTGCCGAAGATCCTCGCCCGTGCCTACGACCCGCGCAACGTGCCGATGGAGCACAAGGCCGGCGTCACTATCGGCATGGCCATGACCGAGAAGCAGGGCGGCACCGACGTGCGCGCCAACACCACGCGCGCCCATCCGGTCGGTAGCGGCGGGCCGGGCCAGCCCTACGAACTGCTCGGCCACAAGTGGTTCTGCTCGGCGCCGATGTGCGACGCCTTCCTCACCCTGGCGCAGACCGACAAGGGGCTGTCCTGCTTCCTGCTGCCGCGGCACCGGCCGGACGGTACGCGCAATCAGTTCTACATCCAGCGGCTGAAGAACAAGCTGGGCAACTGGGCCAACGCCTCCAGCGAGGTGGAGTATCGCGGCGCGCTGGCCTGGATGGTCGGCGAGGAAGGGCGCGGCGTGCCGACCATCATCGAGATGGTCGCCTCGACCCGCTTCGACTGCATGATCGGCTCCAGCTCGCTGATGCGCCAGGCACTGACCCAGGCCATGCACCATTGCGCACACCGGCTGGTCGGCGGTCGCGTGTTGCTCGAACAGCCGCTGATGCGCAACGTGCTGGCCGACCTGGCGCTGGAGAGCGAAGCGGCGCTGGCGCTGACCCTGCGCATGGGTCGCGCCCAGGACAACCGCCACGACGAGCAGGAAGACAAGTTCGCCCGCCTGGTCACCGCCATCGGCAAATACTGGATCTGCAAGCGCGCACCGGAAATGATCGCCGAGGCCAGCGAATGCCTGGGCGGCGCCGGCTACGTCGAGGAAACCATCCTGCCGCGGCTGTACCGCGAAGCGCCGGTCAACTCCATCTGGGAAGGTTCCGGCAACGTGCAGTGCCTGGACGTGCTGCGCGCCCTGTCGAAAGAGCCGGCGTGCTCGAAGCGCTGTTCGCCGAACTCGGCGATGGCCATGGCGATGCCCGGCTGCGGGCGCATATCCAGCGGCTGCAGAGCGCCTTCGGCGATACCGACGACATCCAGTACCGCGCCCGCCAGCTCACCGAAGACGTGGCGGTCGCCCTGCAGGCCAAGCTGCTGCTCGAAGCGGGCAACGCCGCCGTAGCGGACGCCTTCCTCGCCAGCCGCCTCGAAGGCCGCGGCCGGGTCTACGGCACACTGCCGCGGGGGCTGGATATCGATGCCCTGCTGGAGCGTAGCGCGCCGCAGCTGGTTTGACTGGGGGCCGGCAGCTTGGTGTTGTCTTGTATGGACCGCGCCCTGTCCGGTCCGTGCGTATCCCCGCGGTGCGGGGAAGATACAATTTCGTCTTTGAGTTGGTCACGCTCTTTCGGTTCATCCCCGCAGTGCGGGGAACACCTGTCGCGGTTGCGGGCGAAGATCACGCCCTGCGGTTCATCCCCGCAGGTGCGGGGAATACCTCAAGAGCCGGCAGATCGGTGCGACGTTCTATGGTTCATCCCCGCGGGTGCGGGGAACACAACAAGGCGACCCACGCGGAAATCCGGTGGACCGGTTCATCCCCGCGGGTGCGGGGAACACTCCTGGAGCTGGACGACCTATGGTTTCACGACCGGTTCATCCCCGCGGGTGCGGGGAACACGCGCAGAGCCACCAGGCCCAGGTCGGTACCAACGGTTCATCCCCGCGGGTGCGGGGAACACTCCTGGAATGCCGCCGGCTTGGGTTTCTTGGGCGGTTCATCCCCGCGGGTGCGGGGAACACCTGGTCCAGCGTGGCGCGCTTCTCCAGCACGGCGGTTCATCCCCGCGGGTGCGGGGAACACTGGGGCGGGATGCTCAAGGACTTGTTTGAGTTCGGTTCATCCCCGCGGGTGCGGGGAACACCACAGCCGCTGCATGGGCTGTTCGTGAAACGCCGGTTCATCCCCGCGGGTGCGGGGAACACTGCATGCAGGCTGAGACCGGAGTCGACCCAAACGGTTCATCTCCGCGGGTGCGGGGAACACGACCCAATCGTCTGAGGTAACCCATGCACATCCGGTTCATCCCCGCGGGTGCGGGGAACACATCTCCGTCGAGCACACACGCAGCAGCCCGTCCGGTTCATCCCCGCGGGTGCGGGGAACACACCGGCCATCTCCTCCAGCACATCGCTGATGGCGGTTCATCCCCGCGGGTGCGGGGAACACCTTGAGCCAGCAGAGTTGATCTGCGACGTGGCCGGTTCATCCCCGCGGGTGCGGGGAACACGGCTGGGGTGGTGGGCGAACTCGCCCAGCAGACGGTTCATCCCCGCGGGTGCGGGGAACACCGCTTGCCCATCTCGGCGAACACGTGGCCGTCCGGTTCATCCCCGCGGGTGCGGGGAACACCCATTGCTGCTGGCGTTGCTCGCCGCTCTCGGCGGTTCATCCCCGCGGGTGCGGGGAACACTGTCGCAGGAGCGAGGCGACCAAGGCGTTGTACGGTTCATCCCCGCGGGTGCGGGGAACACAGCAAGTCCGTCAGCTATACCGGTGGCCTGCGCGGTTCATCCCCGCGGGTGCGGGGAACACAACAAGGACGGCACGGAAGACCCGGCCGATGCCGGTTCATCCCCGCGGGTGCGGGGAACACAGATCGAGGCGGTGGCCGTCGCCGACGGCGATCGGTTCATCCCCGCGGGTGCGGGGAACACCTGATAGACGCCGGCCTAGGCAAGTCGGATTGCGGTTCATCCCCGCGGGTGCGGGGAACACTACCGTATGATCACCGAAAAGTACGTTGCAACCGGTTCATCCCCGCGGGTGCGGGGAACACCGAAGGCGGGTGAGCCGGGTTATCTCGATGGCCGGTTCATCCCCGCGGGTGCGGGGAACACCGTTGCCCATCTGTCGGCGGTGGACGAAGCGGCGGTTCATCCCCGCGGGTGCGGGGAACACTCTTAGCGTAAGCGATTGATCCTATAAGGAAAAATCGAACGCCAAAAATCTACCGAGGTTTCCTTCTGGTTTTTTTGTTAAAGATCGAGCTTGACTCCGCCACAAATAGTAGTGGCAATTTGATCTTGTCAGGTATGCCATAGTCGCGTATCGCAAGACGGATGAGGCATGTGATGAAAGGATTCTCTGATCTGGGCGACCCGGCTCGTAGGCTCTGGGCCAAGAGTGGTGAGGGCTTTGGTCATGGCGTGCTGGCCCACTTGCTGGATGTGGCGGCGGTGGCCGAGCGGATGCTTGCGCATGAGCCCGCGAGCACGCTGGATTGGGCGTCTCGGGCGTTGGGGCTGGAGCGAGCGCAGGTGGCGCGCTGGGTGGCCTGTCTGGTGGGGTTACATGATTTCGGCAAGGCTATCCCCGGTTTTCAGGATAAGTGGTCCGAGGGGCGGCAAACCGATGAAGGGCTGGGTTTGGCCTTCCCCGCCCGTTCACTGAGCGTTACCGATCATGCCTGTGCGAGTGCTGCGCTGCTCTGGGAACATTTGCCGCGCCAGGGTATTGGCCATCTGCTATGGATTCGCCACGCCTTGCAGGCCATCAGTGCCCATCACGGCTACAACTTCAATCAGACGGAACTCAACCGGGGCAAACCGTCGTTCGAGCCGCCGGCCTGGAGCGAGGTGCGCCGGGAAATCTTCGAGGCCTACTGGACCGTGTTGGCGCCGCAAGGGGCACCGCAGATCGAAGAGCTGTCGCAGCCCGCAGCGCAGTGGCTGGCCGGGCTGACCAGCGTGGCCGACTGGATCGGCTCCAACCCCGAGTGGTTTCCATTGGGCGAGCGTCATGCGCTGCTCGCCGAGCATCATGCCGATGCCTGCTCACGCGCTGATCAGGCTTTGCAGCAGATCGGCTGGCGAGCCTTTCAGCCTCTATTGACTGCGCCGTCCTCGGCGGATCGACTGATCGGCCAGATCGTCCAGCGTCCGGAACTGACGGCCCGCCCCCTGCAGCGCGAGGCCGACCGCCTGCTCGATGGTGTGCAGGGTCCGGCACTGCTGCTGGTCGAGGCGCCGATGGGCGAGGGCAAGACCGAGCTGGCCTTCCTCGCCCACCTGCGCCTGCAGGCGGCCAACAGGCACCGGGGCCTCTATGTGGCGCTGCGACCCAGGCCACGGGCAATGCACTGTTCAGCCGTGCGCTGACGTTTCTGCACGGTTTCGCCGCCAATACCCCGCTGGACGTGCAACTGGTGCATGGCGGTGCCGCGCTCAACGAGCAGGTCCTGGCGCTGCGTGGCATCCATGGCGTGGCGGGCGAGGATGTCGCTTCGTCTGCCTGGTTCTCCCAGCGTCGCCGGCCGCTGCTTTCGCCCTACGGCGTCGGCACCGTGGATCAGGCGCTATTCGCCACGCTCAACGTCAAACACCACTTCGTGCGGCTGTGGGGGCTGAGCAATCGCGTGGTGGTGCTCGACGAGGTGCATGCCTACGACACCTACACCAGCGGCCTGATCGAAGCCTTGCTGCGCTGGCTCAAGGCGATGGGCAGCTCGGTGGTGCTGATGAGTGCCACCTTGCCGGCACCGCGCCGCGATGCGCTGTTGCGTGCCTGGGGCGTGGCGATGGACGAGATTCCCGAGCTGGCCTATCCGCGCCTGCTGCTGGCCGATGAGCGCGGGTTGCAGGGCAGCACCTGTGCTTCGCGCCCACTGCCACCGATCCAACTGCAGGCAGTGGCCGAGGATATCGACAGCCTGGTCGCCAAGGCCCTGGCGCTGGTGCAGCAGGGTGGCTGCGGCGCGCTGATCGTCAATACTGTGGATCGCGCGCAGAGTCTTTATCTCAAGCTCAAGGCGCAGTTGGGGAGTGACGTGGCGCTGTTGCTGTTCCATGCACGCTTCCCGGCGGATCAGCGCAGCCAGCAGGAACAGGCGGTGCTGGCAAGCTTTGGCTCGGCTGGCGCAAGGCCCGCCAAGGCATTGCTGATCGCCACCCAGGTGGCCGAGCAGAGCCTGGATATCGACTTCGATTTCATGCTCACCGACCTGGCGCCGGTCGACCTGATCCTGCAACGTGCCGGCCGTTTGCATCGCCACCGGCGCGAGCGTCCCGAGGCCCATCGGCAGGCGACCTTGTATGTGGCCGGCCTGGCCCCCGCTGCATTGCCCGATCTCAAGAACACCGCCTGGGAGTACGTCTACGAGCCTATATTCTGGGGCGCACCTGGGCGCTGCTGTCGCGCGAGCAGGAACTGCATCTGCCGCTGGATATCGACCGTCTGGTACAGGCGGTGTACGACGGTGGAGGCTTGCCGGCCGACCTTGCCGAAGCGGATCGCGCCTTTATCGAGGATGAGGCCTTTGGCACTCATCTGGGCAAGCGGCAGACCGAGCGCATGATGGCGCTCAATGTCGCCATCGACCCGCAGGCCGAACCGCAGAATGCCTACACTCAGAAAAACCGGGGTTATGAAGAGGGCGAGGAGGGCCTGGGCCTGCCCAACTACACTCGCCTGGGCGACGACTCCGTGACTTTGGTCCCCGTGCACCAGGTGCCTGGCGGTTGGAGCCTGGTGCCAGGCGGTGAAGCCTTCGACCTCGAACTGCCACTACCCAACGCGCTGGCGAAACAGCTCCACGCTCGGCAACTGAAGACCTCGCGCAAAGCGCTGGTCAAGCATGCGCAGGGCGAGGAGTTGCCCCGGGCGTTCAGCGAGCATCCGCTGCTGCGTCACCTCAAGCCGCTGCGCTTGACCGATGGTTGCCTGCAGATTGGGCGCTTGGCGGTTCGTTTGGATGACGAGCTGGGGTTGGTTTATCAGCGCGAGACCTAAGGTCAGTCAGCGCTTGGCCACTGGCGCGCCGTATGCAGCACGCGGAGTATTCGCACCTGATCATTGGCCAGGTCGTAAATCATCAAATAGTGCTGGTGAACGACCAGTTCGCGAGTACCGCTCACCCGGCCTAGCGTCCCAGGCCGGGATGATCCACCAGGCGGCTGGCCTTTTCCGCGAACAGCTCATCCAGCGCCAGGGCAGCGACTGGATTGTCCTGGGCTATATAGTCACGGATGGCTTGACGGTCGTTCAGCGCGAGACGCGTCCAGGCCAGCCTCACGATGCGGCGCTGTCCATCTTGTGTCGCGTTTCGGCACGCCACGCGGCTGCCTCGGCCTCGACCTCTTCGCTACTGAGCAGGTCGCCGGCATTGGCCGAATCCAGCCCCATTTGCACCTGGCGGCGCAGCAGGTGTCGTGCTCGGCGGCTTCGTGCTGTTGCCGTACGAAATCACGCATGAAGTCGCGCAGCAACTGGGCACCGGTGCGGTCACGCGCTTTCGCGGCCTGGGCAAATTCGCTCTTCAGTGCGTCGTCGACGCGGAAGGTAAAGGTGGCTTCACTCATTTTCTCGCACCTAGATGTGTTACATGGTCAGTGCATCGTAGCACGCGGCTGGTGAAGCGAAGCTGGCGATGGATGGGCGGCATGGGCTAACCAGTTTTGCTGACCTGGCTCATTTTTATGATGGCATTTTGTCTGCTTTACTGGCTTCCACGATGTTGCAGAAGAGTCGTTGCTCCGGAAATCAAAGGGGGAGCTCTAGCTCCCCCTTTTTGCATCCCTACGAGAGTAGGGAGTTATTTGCCAGGATGAAAATATCAAGCACCTAGCGGGTTCATCCCTCCAGCTTAGGAGGGAGCAAGAAGGAGTTTATAAGCTTGAATATTAAGAATCTAGCCTTTGATGATTTTGATTCGCTCGGCTAGTATTTCCGAGGTGGGCGACTTCGGAGCATCGTCGTGAGCGAGCAAAATTGGTTTTTCGGGCTTCTTGCCTTGTTGGTTGAGCATGGCGGGACGTGGAAGTTCTGGGCAGGTGTCGCGTTGTGCTTACTGGCCTCCATGGTTTGGAAGGTCAAAAAATTCCGCTTTCTACTAGAGCTGAGTACAGATGATCACAGGAAAAGGGACGAGTGATTTCTATAGCCTGCTCGACGAGCCATGGCTGGCGGTACGGATGCACGATGGGCAGGTGCTTGAGCTGGGTTTGCTGGAGCTCTTCGGGCGCGCCAGCGAGATCGGCGCCCTGGCGGAAACCTCGCCGCCGAGCCTGATCGCTCAATACCGGCTGCTGCTGGCGATAACCCATCGCGCCATCAGCCAGGCGCAAGGGCGCTGGACGGATGCCGAGCGCTTGCGCTGGTATCAGGACGGGCTGCCGCTGGCGGCCATCCGCGACTATCTGGAGCGTTGGCGCGAACGCTTCTGGCTGTTCCATCCGCAGTATCCCTTCATGCAGGTGGCGGCGCTGGCCGACGCCGAAGAAACCCGCGACAAGCTCAAACCCTGGACGCAAATCTCCCTGGCTAGCGCCAACGGCAATGCGCCGGTGGTGTTCGACCATTCCTGCGACCTGGCGCCACGCAGCATCGGTGCCGCCGATGCGTTGCGTACCTTGCTGGGCTTTTTGCAGTTCACTCCCGGCGGATTGGTCAAGACGCTGCGCGATTCCGACAAGGCGGGCGCGCTGGCGAATACGGCGGCGGTGATGCCGATGGGCGATTCGTTGGCGCAAAGCCTGTGCCTGGCTCTGCATCCACCGACTCAGACGGGGCATGAAGACCTCCCCGCATGGGAGCGCAACGCGCCGAGCATTGCCCAGCTACGTGGCGATCCCGAACTGGCGACTGGCCCCAACGACCGCTACACCCGGCAGAGCCGGGCTGTCCTACTACTGGCGGACGATGAGCGTGGTGTGCAATGGATTCGTTTCGCCGCTGGCCTGGCGTTGGGCGATGACGTGCAGGCGCCCGACCCCATGGCCAGTTACCGGGCCGGTAGCAACAGCCTGGTGCGCCTGAGTTTCACCGAGGGCAGGGCCCTGTGGCGCGACCTGCCGGCGCTGCTGCCGGACGCCGAGGGCAAGGCCTCGCAGCCCGCCGCGGTGCTGGAGTGGGCCGCCAATCTGCAGTTCTATCTGGGCAATGGCGTGCAACCGCTGCTGATCGCCGGTCTGGCCAGTGACCAGGCCAAGCTGCTGCGCTGGCGCTCCGAGCGTATCGCGCTTCCCGCCAAGCTGCTGGCTTCGCCCGATCACGCCAACGAACTGCGCCGCTATGTGCGCGATGCCGAAGAGTTGTTCACAGCCTTGCGCAAGCTGGCCACCGGCATGCTCGCCGAAACCCTGCCCGACCCCGGCAGCAAGGACACCTGGCGCGTGCCCGTAGCCTGATCGATGCCGGCCCGGCGGGTGCTTTGTACTTCGCCAGCGCCGAGCGCCACCTGAGCCGCGTCATGGCCCTGCTGGGCAGCGACGAGTTGGACGAGGCCGAGGCGCTTTGGCGGCAGAGCCTACATGACGCTGCTCGTGATGCCTGGCAGGCCGTGCTGGCCGGCCTGGGGCGAGGCGCCAAAGCCCTGCGGGCCGAAGCCCGTCATCATCCACGCCTGCTGGGGCTGCTCGCCCCGTTGCGGGAGATTTCCACACCCGACAAGGAGGTTCGCGCATGAGTGAGTTCGCGCAGAGCTTTATCGCGCATTTGCAGCGCCTGCAGGAACGCGACCGGGGGGCCATGGCCACCCTGCGCCGTAGCCTGAGCTTCGAGCCGGGCAGCTATCCGCCGGCTTATCCGTATGTGGAACGCTTCGTCGCGGCCGAGCGACATGCCCAGCATGCCTCGCGGTTGGCGCTGTATCTGACGGCTGGTTTGTATGCCGCTCATCCTCACCACGGCGCCAGAAGCCTGGCCAGCAGCCTTGGCGAGCTGATGCGCAAGCGTGAAAGCGCCAGCATCGAACAACGCTTCATCGCTTTGCTCGGCGCCGATGCGGAAAACCTGGCGGTGTATCTACGCCAGATCATCAGCCTGCTGGCCGCCGATGATCGCCCGCTGGACTACGGCCTGCTGCTGCGCGATCTGAGCGTCTGGCTCAACCTGCATATCGATGCCGAGCGTCGCGATAACGTGCGTCAGCGCTGGGCGCGGGACTTCTACCGTGCGCTGGCGGCATCTGCCGCCGACGCCCCCGAACACGCTGCCAACGACTGAGAGGGACATCATGAGTCTGTTCGTCGAGTTTCACCTGATCCAGAACTTCGCCCCATCCAACCTCAACCGTGACGATACCGGCGCACCCAAGGATGCCCTGTTCGGCGGTCATCGCCGGGCGCGGGTCAGCAGCCAGTGTTTCAAGCGCGCCATTCGCCTGGCCGCCCAGGAACATGAGCTGGTCGCCCCGGAGTTTCGCGGCGTACGCACCAAGAAGCTCAAGGCGTTGTTGCTGGAGCGCCTGGCCGGACGTGACCCGCTCGAAGCCGAAGGCAAGATCGAAGTGGCACTGGCGGCTGCCGGCCTCAAGCTCAAGGACGATGGCAAGACAGAATACCTGCTGTTTCTCGGTGAGGCCGAGATCGCCGGTTTCGCCAACCTGATCGAGCAGCATTGGGATGAGCTGGCCGGAGCCCCGGCAGGCGGCGAGAAGAAGGGCAAGAAGGAAGCCAAGGCCAGCGCGCCGGCCGAGGTGGTGAAAAAGGCCAAGGCCCTGCTCGATGGTGGCAAGGCGGTCGACGTGGCGCTGTTCGGCCGTATGCTCGCCGACATGCCGGAGGTCAACCAGGATGCCGCCTGTCAGGTGGCGCATGCCATCAGCACGCATCGCGTAGAGCGCGAGTTCGATTACTTCACCGCCGTCGATGACAAGGGCGGGCCGGACGAAACCGGCGCGGGCATGATCGGCCAGGTGGAGTTCAATTCCGCGACGCTGTATCGCTACGCCGTGGTCGATGCCAACAAGCTGCTCGGCAATCTGCAGCAGGATCGCGAGCTGAGCCTTTCCGCCCTGGAAGCCTTTACCCAGGCCATGGTGCGCGCCATCCCGACGGGCAAGCAGAACACCTTCGCCGCGCACAATCTGCCGAGTTTCGTCGGCGTTTGCCTGCGCCACGCCGGCCCGCTGAACCTGGCCAACGCCTTCGAGAAACCCGTCGCTGCACGCCATGATGCTTCGTTGACCAGCCTGTCGGTCGGCGAGCTGGCCAGGCACGAGGGCAAGCTAGCAGCGGTCTATGCTGACCCGCGCGATCAGTGGGCCTACCTCGACCTGAGCGAGGCCTGGCCGCAGAAGGGGACGCAAGTGCAAAACCTGGGCGAACTGGCGGCCTGGGTACGCACCCAGATCGCCACGCAACTGGAGGGCTGAGCATGGCCACCCTGTTGCTGCGCTTGCAGGGGCCGATGCAATCCTGGGGCACCACCAGCCGCTTCGATGAGCGCGACACTCAGTTGGAACCTTCCAAATCGGGTGTGCTCGGCCTGGTCTGTGCGGCGCTGGGGCGTGACCGGCATGAGCCCGTGGAGGATCTGGCCGCCCTGCGCCTGGGCGTGCGGGTCGATCACGAAGGGGTGCCGATGCGTGATTACCAGACTGCTACCGGCGTGTTGATCGCCACTGGCAAGTCGGATCTACGCCGCACTGTGGTCAGCCCGCGCTACTACTTGGCGGACGCGGCTTTTTTGGTCGGCCTGGAGGGCGCGGATGACGCCCTGCTGGCGCGTATTCACGCCGCCTTGCGCGCCCCGCGCTGGCCGCTGGCGCTGGGGCGCAAGAGCTTTGCACCGGGGATGCCGGTCTGGTTGCCCGACGGCCTCTCACCCTTGCCGTTGGAAGAAGCGCTGGCCCAGTACCCGCGGCTCTCCCGCTCGCGCCGGGCCGAACCACAGCCGGCGCTGCGCTGCCTGCTGGAGGATGAGCAGGAGGGCGCCATCCGCCTCGATCAACCCGTCGCACCTTTTGCCGAGCGCCGTTTCGGCCCACGTTTCGTGAAATCGGGAGTGCTGCATGTACCTGACCAGACTGACGCTTGACCCGCGCAGCGCTCAGGCGCGGCGTGATTTGGCCGATGCCTACGAGATGCACCGCACCCTGGCGCGTGCCTTCGTGGCGGATGAACACAGCGCTCCCGCTCGTTTTCTCTGGCGTTTGGAGGCCGGCAGCAATGCCTGGGCGACGCCTGTCGTGTTGGTGCAGTCGGCACGCTCGGGCGATTGGGCGGCTTTGCAGGCGCTGCCCAACTACCTGCAGCGCGAGATAGAAAGCAAACCGCTCGAACTCCAGACATGGATCGAGGGCGGTGCGCGTTACCGCTTTCGCCTGCAGGCCAACCCGACCGTTACCCGTCAGGGCAAGCGCTACGGCCTGGTGGGTGAACAGGAGCAGTTGGCCTGGTTGAACCGGCAGGGCGAGCGCCACGGCTTCGAGGTCGAAGCTGCCTTGGTCACGGCCAGCGATGTGCTGGCAAGCCGCAAGGGCGACAGCCGCATCAGCCTGCAACGGGTGTGCTTCGAGGGGCGTTTGCAGGTGCGCGAACTGACCGCGTTCAGCCGGGCGTTGATGCAAGGCATTGGCCCTGGCAAGGCGTTCGGTTGCGGGCTGCTCAGCGTGGCGCGTGGCTGAGTGTGGATTAGACCAAGGAGGGCGCCATGAAAGCCAAACTGCAGGTCCTGGAGCAGGACATCAACACCTACACCAGGGACGGTGTGGAGTACATCTGTATCACTGACATCGCCCGCTACAAGAACCCGGATCGTACCGACGACCTGATCCGCAACTGGCTACGCAACCGCAACACCATCGAGTTCCTGGGTATCTGGGAGCAGCTCAATAACCCGGATTTTAAACCCGTCGAATTCGACGGGTTTAGAAAGCAGGCCGGGCTTAACAGCTTTACCCTGACCCCCAAGCAGTGGACCGAGCGGACCGGCGCCATCGGTTTGATCTCCAAGGCCGGGCGTTACGGTGGCACCTTCGCCCAGAAGGATATCGCCTTCGAGTTCGCCAGCTGGATCTCGGTGGAGTTCAAGCTCTACCTGATCAAGGAGTTCCAGCGCCTCAAGGCACAGGAGTTCCGGCAGTTGGGCTGGGACATCCGGCGCAACCTGGCCAAGGTCAACTACCTGATCCATACCGACGCCATTCGCGAAAACCTGATTCCCGATACCTTGACTGCGCAGCAAATCGGCTTCGTCTATGCCAGCGAAGCGACCTGCTAAACATGGCGCTGTTCGGCGTCACCGCTCGGCAGTGGCGCGATGCCAACCCAGAGCTGAAAGGCAATCTGCGCGACCATGCCAATGTGCATCAGCTGGTTTGCCTGGCCAACCTGGAGTCGATGAATGCGCATTTCATCGACGAAGGGCTGCCCCAGCCCGAACGCCTGCAGAAATTGAATGAATTGGCCATTCGGCAGATGCGAGTGCTGGTCGAGGCGACGCAGCAGCCGCTGCTCGATGGGGGCGTCTGAACATGGCCGGTAATCTGCTGCCGCCGCTCAAGCCCCTGCCGATGAAGGACCGGGTATCGATGATCTTCGTCCAGTACGGGCAGATCGACGTGCAGGATGGCGCCTTCGTGGTGATCGACAAGACCGGCGTGCGCATGCATATCCCGGTCGGTTCGGTGGCCTGCATCATGCTCGAACCCGGCACACGGGTCTCTCATGCCGCCGTACACCTGGCTTCCACCGTGGGCACTTTGTTGGTGTGGGTGGGCGAGTCCGGCGTGCGCCTGTACGCCAGCGGCCAGCCGGGCGGGGCGCGGGCGGATCGTCTGCTCTATCAGGCCAAGCTGGCGCTGGATGACGAACTGCGGCTGAAGGTGGTGCGCAAGATGTACGAGCTGCGTTTCCAGGAGCCGGCGCCGGCGCGCCGGAGCGTCGAACAGTTGCGCGGCATCGAAGGTGCGCGGGTACGCGAAACCTACAAGCTGCTGGCCAAGCAATACGGTGTCGACTGGCGGGCGCGTAACTACGACCGGCAGCAATGGGATGCGGCGGACATTCCCAACCGCTGCCTGTCGGCGGCCACCTCCTGCCTGTATGGCATCGCCGAGGCCGCCGTGCTGGCGGCTGGTTATGCACCTGCGGTGGGCTTCATCCACACCGGCAAGCCGTTGTCCTTCGTCTACGATATCGCCGATCTGTTCAAGTTCGAGACCGTGGTGCCGCTGGCTTTCCGCATCGCCGCGAAGTCACCGCCGCAACCCGAACGGGAAGTACGCCTGGGGTGTCGCGACCTGTTCCGCTCCAGCAAGATCCTCGCGAAGATCATCCCCACCATCGAAGATGTGCTGTCCGCCGGCGGCATCTCGCCGCCCGAAGCGCCGCCCGAATCCGTACCGCCTGCCATCCCCAACCCTGAAAGCATCGGCGAAGCCGGGCACAGGACGCAGTGATGAGTTTTCTCGTCGTGGTCACCGAAAACGTGCCGCCGCGCCTGCGTGGCCGTATGGCCATCTGGCTGTTGGAAGTGCGCGCGGGCGTTTATATCGGCGATGTCTCCAAGCGCACCCGGGAAATGATCTGGGAGCAACTGCGCGAAGGACACGAGGACGGAAATGTGGTGATGGCTTGGGCGAGCAATCATGAGTCCGGCTACGAATTCCAAACCCTCGGCCCCAATCGCCGCCTCCCCGTGGAGTTCGATGGCCTGCATCTGGTTGCCTTCCATCCGCTGGAAAATTCCGATCTTTAACAAGGAAAAAAGCTGGTAGATTTTTAGCGGCCGATTTTTCCCTTGAAGATTAATTGGTTACGCTAAGTGTGTTCCCCGCACCCGCGGGGATGAACCAGCCGTGAGTTTGATTGCTGAAGCTCACCCTAAGTGTTCCCCGCACCCGCGGGGATGAACCGTAGGCGGCGTCCTGCGGCACCTTGCGTCGTTGTGTTCCCCGCACCCGCGGGGATGAACCGCACTCACGGAAGCGGCCGGTGTTGCGTGTCGGGGTGTTCCCCGCACCCGCGGGGATGAACCGTGCTCGAAGAACTCGGCGTCCGTGCGGCTGTTGTGTTCCCCGCACCCGCGGGGATGAACCGTAGCTCTTGGCTTCGCTCAGTGCGGTCCGCATGTGTTCCCCGCACCCGCGGGGATGAACCGCGGCGCGGATATTCATTCAAGCCGCGATGAACGTGTTCCCCGCACCCGCGGGGATGAACCGACGCCAGTAGCTGACCAGGGCCTGAGACGACTGTGTTCCCCGCACCCGCGGGGATGAACCGGCCTCTTCGGCCTCGTCGTCGGCGCGGCCGAGCGTGTTCCCCGCACCCGCGGGGATGAACCGAACACTTGCTTGCCCTTGGTCAGGTACTCGGCGTGTTCCCCGCACCCGCGGGGATGAACCGTTCGGCGTCTCGACCGATGCGGCCAAAGTCTGGTGTTCCCCGCACCCGCGGGGATGAACCGTCGTTGATTTAGAAGGGAATGTCGTCGTCGAAGTGTTCCCCGCACCCGCGGGGATGAACCGTAAGAGCCGGTGCCGTCCTTATCGTCGAAGCGGTGTTCCCCGCACCCGCGGGGATGAACCGCCCCAAAACGGCACGTAGGGGAAATGCCGGTGGTGTTCCCCGCACCCGCGGGGATGAACCGGCGATCAGCCTGCCCATGCCGCCAGCCACAGAGTGTTCCCCGCACCCGCGGGGATGAACCGGGTCACTGCGAAGCCCCGCCACCATGCGTAGCGTGTTCCCCGCACCCGCGGGGATGAACCGTTGATGTGGCCACCCAGACCGATGGAGTGACGGTGTTCCCCGCACCCGCGGGGATGAACCGCGTATATCGCCGACGGCGTGATCACCGGCCCGGTGTTCCCCGCACCCGCGGGGATGAACCGGCGCGGGAGATAGCCGGCAAATTCAACGACTGGTGTTCCCCGCACCCGCGGGGATGAACCGTACCCTCCGCTCTGCGCTGGAGACCGGTTCGGGTGTTCCCCGCACCCGCGGGGATGAACCGGTCCTAATGGTAGTACCACAGCTCACGCTGCTGTGTTCCCCGCACCCGCGGGGATGAACCGGCCTCGGCGCCCTCGAGCGCTGGGAGCGCCGCGTGTTCCCCGCACCCGCGGGGATGAACCGCAGATGCTGGCATGGTGGGCCGAGGGCTCTAAGTGTTCCCCGCACCCGCGGGGATGAACCGGTGGTGAAGGTGCCGATCTACGTCGTGGTCGTCGTGTTCCCCGCACCCGCGGGGATGAACCGGATTCGTTCGGTGGTTGGGCCAATGCCGGCCGGTGTTCCCCGCACCCGCGGGGATGAACCGTCACTCCAGTCGCCCGCCCTGCCACCGTAGGGGTGTTCCCCGCACCCGCGGGGATGAACCGCGATTTCGCACCGCAAAAGGCCTCAGCCAGAAGTGTTCCCCGCACCCGCGGGGATGAACCGTCAACGTAGCGTTCGCGGACCAGGCGCTCGACGTGTTCCCCGCACCCGCGGGGATGAACCGTCGAAAACCGGTACCGCATTCGGCCTGGAACTGTGTTCCCCGCATCCGCGGGGATGAACCGAACGCGGACGGCTGCACAATCATGATCAACTCGTGTTCCCCGCACCCGCGGGGATGAACCGCTGGATTGGTGGGACGGTGTTTGGAAGCGAAGGTGTTCCCCGCACCTGCGGGGATTGATCCGCGTTTCTCGAACGGAGCAGTGGCCATCTCGACTGAGATGATGAAGCTGCACTGAACTGACGTTCGCCCCCGACTACTCGCCAAGAATGCCCGCGAGCAGCCGGCGATCGATGTTCGCGCCGCTGAGCACCACCGCGATGCGCTCGCCCTGGTTGCGCTCGCGCTCCTGCATGGCACCGGCCAGGGCGGCGGCGCCGGCGCCTTCGGCGGTGTTGTGGGTGTCTTCGTGGAGCGCCCTGATCGCTTCGCGGATGGCCGCGTCCTCGACGCGCAGGATGCGTGCCGCGCCCGTTCGTATGATGTCCAGCGCCTCGGGGGCCGGCATTCGGCAGGCCAGGCCGTCGGCGAAGGTCTCGGCCGTCTCGGTGCAGACGATGCGGCCCTGTTCGAAGCTCTGCGCGTAGGCATCCGCGGCGCTGGACACCACGCCGACGATTTCCGTCTCCAGGCCCAGCAGGTCGCGGGTGCGGATCATGCCGCAAATGCCCGAGCCCATGCCGATGGGAACGTAGACCCGGCGCAGTGGCGGCGTGGCTTCGAGCAGTTCCAGGGCATAGGTGGCAACGCCCTGGATCAGGTCCGGGTGCAGGGCGGGGACGAGGTGCCAGCCGCTCTGCGCGGCAAGCTGTGCCGCCTGCTCGCGGGCCGTATCGAAGTCACGGCCGAATTCGATGAGCTGTGCCCCGCAGGCACGCATCGCGGCGTTCTTTTCCGCCGAGTTGCCCTCCGGCACCAGTATCTTCAGCGGCACGCCAGCCTTCTGCGCCGCCATGGCCAGGCTGAGGCCGTGGTTGCCGCGGGTGGCACTGATCATGCCGCGCAGTTGCGGCTCGCGTTCGAGCAGGCGCTGGACGTAGAGCACGCCGCCGCGCACCTTGAAGGCGCCGGCGGGGGTGTGGTTCTCGTGCTTCACCCAGACCTCGCAGCCCAGTCGCCGGGCCAGCAGCGGCCAGCGATGCTGTGGGGTCGGCGGCACGCTCTGGGCGATCAGCCCGGCGGCCTGGCGCAGTGCGGTGAGATCGAACATGGGCGGCTCCTCGGCGGGTTTGACGAAGATCCTAGAGCCGCGCATTGTATGGGTAAATCTTTATATTGCATGGCAGGCAATGTGGCTTCCCAGACTTGTCGATGATGGCCAGCCCCGCTATCTGGCGCTGGTGGATGCGATCTCCCGGTCGATCGAGCAGGGCGAACTGAAGCCCGGCGACCGGCTGCCGCCGCAGCGTCGGCTGGCCTGGGCGCTGGGCCTGAACCCGAGCACCACCATGCAGGCGTATCGCGAGGCGGCGCGCCGGCACCTGGTCGGCGGCGAGGTCGGACGCGGGACCTATGTACTGGCCAGCAGCCGCGAGGCCAGCCTGTTTCTGCTCAAGCAGGCCGACGCGCAGCCGGCGTCGCTCGATCTGTCGACCAACCTGCCGGCGATCGACGCGGAGGCTCAGGACCTGCCGCGCAGTCTGCTCGAACTCGGCGCGGCGGCCGATCTCGCCGAGCTGCAGGGGTACGCCTCGGCGGCCGGCATGCAGCGCGGGCGCCTGGCCGTGAGTGCCTGGCTGCGTGGCCGCGGCCTGGAATTGCCGCCGCGCCAGCTGATGCTCTGCGCCGGTGCGCAGCAGGGGCTGTTCGCCGCGTTGCTGGGGCTGTGCGAACCGGGCGAGCCGATCCTGGTGGAAGCCTTGACCTCGCCCGGCATCAAGGCCGCCGCCCGCCAGCTGCGCTTGCCGTTGCACGGCGTGGCGATGGACGGGCGGGGCATCCTGCCGGACGCGCTCGATCGCCTGGCCCGCGCCACGGCCGCCCGGGTGGCCGTGTTGACGCCCTGCATGCAGAACCCGACGGGCGTCAGCATGGACGCCCAGCGCCGTGAGGCGATCGCCGCGGTGGCGCGCCGGCACGATCTGCTGGTCATCGAGGACGACGTCTACGGTGCGCTCGGCGATGAGGCGCCGCTCGCCGAGCTGCTGGCCGAGCGCAGCGTGCTGGTCGGCAGCCTGTCGAAGACCGTCGCCCCGGGGCTGCGTTTCGGCTTCATTGCTGCCGATGAACGATGGCTGGTGCGTATCGATCCGGAGGCGCAGGGCACCGGCTGGGCGCTGTCGCCCTTGTGCCTGCGCATCGCCTGCCAATGGCTCGAGGACGGCACCGCCTTGCGGCGGCTGCACTGGCAGCGCCAGCAGGTGGCCCGGCGCTGGCGTCTGGCGCGCAAGATGCTTGGGCCATGGGTGCCGGCCTGCGCTTCGCCGCACCTGTGGCTGACCGCGCAGGCGGGCGAAAGCGGATTGCCGGGCATCTGCCGCTCGGCCGGCATCGAGGTGGCGGCTGCGCAG
>NZ_AZSV01000055.1:0-29359 GCF_000582595.1 Pseudomonas sp. BAY1663 | reverse complement strand
CCGCGCCGCCGCGCCGCACCGCAGGCGCGGTCATCCGGCGCCTTGCCGACGTGCCAGTCGCCGGTGCCGGCCGAATCGATCTCGACTCGCCCTTCCAGCCCCGCCGCGCGCACGCGCTGGCGCAATACCCCTTCGGCGGTGGGCGAGCGGCAGATGTTGCCCATGCAGACGAACAGCACCCGCATGCTCAGCTCCCCAGCAGCCGGCGAACCCGCTCGAGATCCTCTGGCGTATCCACCCGGCCTGCGGTGCCTCGACGGCATCCTGCACATGGATGCGTCGGCCATGCCAGAGCGCGCGCAGCTGCTCCAGGCTCTCGGTGTTCTCCAGCCAGCACGGGCCCCAGGCGACGAAGTCGGCGAGGAAGCCTGCGCGATAGGCGTAGATGCCGATGTGCCGGCGATAGGGCACGCCCGCAGGCAACACGCTGCGATCGGCCGCGAAGGCATCGCGGGCCCAGGGCAAGGGGGCGCGGCTGAAGGTCAACGCCAGGCCGTCGCAGTCGGTCAGCACCTTGACCACGTTGGGATTGAACAGCGCCGTGGCATCGGCCAGCGGTTCGGCCAGCGTCGCCATGGCCGCCTCGCCGTGCGCGGCCAGGTTCGCCGCGACCTGATCGATCACCGTCGGGGGAATCAGCGGCTCGTCGCCCTGCATGTTCACCACGATCGCATCGTCGGCCAGCCCCAGCTGCTCGGCCACTTCGGCCAGGCGATCGGTGCCGGAGTTGTGATCGGCGCGGGTAAGCAGGGCCTCGGCGCCGAATGCCACGCAGGCCTCGAGGATGCGCGCATCGTCGGTGGCGATCACCACCCGCTGCGCCGCGCTCTTGCGCGCCTGTTCCCAGACATGCTGGATCATTGGCTTACCAGCGATGTCCAGCAGCGGCTTGCCCGGCAGGCGGCTGGAGGAATAGCGTGCCGGGATCACGACGGTGTAGGCAGTGCTCATTTGTCCAGGCGCTCGTCCACATCGAGGGTTCGCGCCTCGCTTTCCAGCATCACCGGAATCCCGTCGCGCACGGGGAAGGCCAGGCCGTCGGCCTTGCAGATCAGTTCGGATTTGTCGTCGGCCAGCTTCAGCGGCCCCTTGCACAGCGGGCAGGCCAGAATATCGAGCAGTTTGGTATCCATGCGCAGTCCTTGGAAGCGGTCGACTGCGACAGCAGATCGAGCAGCTTTAAGAGTGGTCGGGCAGCAAGCGGGCCAGCTGACCGTCGAACCAGGCGACGAAGGCCGCCGAGGGCGACGCCTGCACCTGCAGGTAGGACCAGCCCGGTGGCGCGAAGGCCCGGCATTTCACCGCATCCTTTTCGGTCATCACCAGCGGCAGCTCGGGACTGAACTTCAGTCGCTCCGGGCTGTAGGCGGCATGATCGGCGAAGGCATGCGGAATCGGGCGCCAGTGTAGCGCCTCGAGCGTGGCGAAGAAACGCTGCGGGTTGCCGATTCCGGCCACCGCATGCAGTTGCTGCCCAACCGGGAAACGGTCGAGCGGCCAGCACTCGCCGGAGCACAGCTCGACCAACGCGCTGGGTTGCAGGGCGAAGGCATAGCCGCCGGCCGAGTCGGCGCTGGCGCCATTGAGTAGCACCGCGTCCACCGTATCCAGGCGCGCAGCCGGCTCGCGCAGGGGCCCGGCAGGCAGGCACCGGCCATTGCCCAGTCCGCGCGCCGCATCGATCAGCACCAGTTCGAGGTCACGCGCCAGCCGGTAGTGCTGCAGGCCATCGTCGGAAAGGATCAGGTCCAGCGGCTCGCTTTCCAGCAGCCGACGCACTGCACATGCACGATCCGGATCGATCATCAGCGGTACGCCGGTACGCTGGACGATCAGCAGCGGTTCGTCGCCGGACTGCTGCGCCGAATGCTCCGCCCGTACCCGCCACGGCAACGAGGGCGGACTGGCGCCGTAGCCACGGCTGACGACGCGACCCGCAGCCCGCGCGCACGGCAATGTTCGATCAACCAGAGAATCAAGGGCGTCTTGCCGGTTCCGCCCACCGTGATGTTGCCGACCACGATGACCGGTACGGGCGCGCGATAGGTGTCGCGCGCACCTTCGAGGAAACGCCGACGCTTCGCCTCGACCACACGTCGGTACAGCCACTCCAGCGGCGCCAGCAGGCGCAGCGCCGGATGCCCCTGGTACCAGGCTCGTTGCAATCGTTCGGCGAGAGCCATCAGGGCGCGACCTGCGCCTCGACGGTGGTGATGCGCAAATGGGCGAAGCCGAGCTTGCCGGCCGCATCCATCGCAGTGATCACCGCCTGGTGCGGCGTCTTGCCGTCGGCGCTGATGATCATCGGCAGGCCGGTGTCGCCACCGGACTCCTTGTTCAGCGCGGCCATCAACGAATTCAGATCGCTTTTCAGCAACGCCTTGCCATTGAGCGAGTAGTTGCCGGCCACGTCGATCAAAACTTCCAGTTGCCGAACCTCGGTTTCCTGCGGCGGTGTGCCGCTGGCCGCCTCTGGCAGATCGACCTTGAGCTGCGTCTCACGGGTGAAGGTGGTAGTGACCACGAAGAACAGCAGCAGAATGAACACCACGTCGATCAGTGGCGCCAGGCCTATTTCCACGTTCTCGCGGGGTTTGCGCCGGAATTTCACGCCTTGTCCTCAGCGAGATCGACATCGCGGTCGCCCTGCAGCACTTCCACCAGTTTGATCGCCTCCTGCTCCATGCCTACGACCAGCTCGTCCACCCGACGCTGCAGGAAGCGATGGAAGAACAGCGCCGGAATGCCGACCATCAGCCCCGCGGCGGTGGTGATCAACGCCTTGGCGATACCGCCGGCAAGCAGCGGTGCATTGGCCATGCCCGAGCCCATGAATGCGCTGAAGATCTCGATCATGCCCAGTACCGTACCCAGCAGTCCCAGCAGCGGTGCGATGCCGGCGATGGTGCCCAGCGCATTGAGGTAACGCTCGAGATCGTGCACCACGCGGGCGGCGGCCTCCTCGATGCACTCTTTCATGATTTCGCGACCGCGCTTGGAATTGGCCAGGCCGGCGGCGAGGATCTCGCCCAGTGGCGAGTCGGCGCGCAACTCCTTGAGCTTCTGGTTGCTGAGCTTCTTGTCCTTGATCCACTTCCAGACCTGCCCCAGCAGATGCGGTGGCGTGACGCGGCTCGGCCGCAGCGTCCACAGGCGCTCGGCGATGATACCGGCGGCGGCGATGGAACACAGAATGATCGGCAGCATTATCCAGCCGCCCGCTTTGACCAGCTCCCACACGAGATGAATCCCCCTCGAAAAAGTGGCGCCACTCTAGCATAGGGTCGCCAGGCCGCCGACGGCCGCCGTTCTCATTTTTCCCGCCAGAAGCGTCGTTGCGCACGTGCGATATGGCCGCGGGAAAAGTCACCGAGATCGATCCGCACCGCGCCATGCAATGCGGTGTCGTAGGCGCGCACGCCGAGCGCCTGCAGCCGCGCCGTTACGCTCGGATGCGGATGGCCAAACGAATTGTGCAGGCTGCGCGAGATCAGCACCGCCTGCGGGGCCACGGCGCGCAGGAAGCGTTCCGACGAGGAACTACGGCTGCCATGATGCGGCAGCAGCAGCCATTGCGCCTGCACCGGCATCGGGCCTTCCAGCAACGCCTGCTCGGCCGCCTGGTCGATGTCGCCGGTCAGCAGCAGGCGTTCACCAGCCGCCTCGACCAGCAGCACACAGGAGGTCTGGTTGCTATCGCGTGCCTCCCGCCACTGCCACAGGCGAAAGCGCACGCCGTCCCACTGCCATTCGGCCCCGCTCCGGCAAGGCTCGGCAACCAGAGATGGCGCATGCCGCTGCGGCTGGCCACTGACGACGCGCGTCACCGGCATCAGCCGCCGGATCGCCTGGGCACCGCCGGAATGATCGTTGTCGGCATGGCTGAGCAAGAGCATGTCCAAGCCCGTCACACCCAACGTGCGCAAGGAAGGAAAGACCACCCGCTCCCCCGTATCGAACTCGCCATGGTTGGGCCCCGCGTCGTAGAGCAATGCATGCTCGCGGGTACGCACCAGCACGGAAAGCCCCTGCCCCACATCGAACAGCCACACCTGCGCCCGCCCATCGGGCGGGGCTTCCCGCGGCGGGAAGGCAAGCGGCAACAGCAGCACCAGCCCCAACCAGCGCACCGGCACACCGGCGGGCATCAGCAGTAGCAGGACACCCAGCGCAACCGCCAGCCAAGCCCACCACGGCAGGCCGCTGGCCAGCCAGGCGGGCTGCCATGCCGAGACCACCGCCAGCAGATCGAACAGGGTCGCCAGCGACCAGCCCACCGCCGACAACACCGCCTCGCCGAGGCCCCAGACAGGCAGGAGCAGCGTGCCAAGCAACGCAAAGGGCACCGTCAGGCTGATCCAGGGTACCGCCAGCAGGTTGGCCAGCGGCCCGCTGGCACTGATCGGCAGCCCGAGCGCCAGCATCAATGGCAGCAGTCCCAGGGCCGCGGCCCACTGCGCACGCAACAGAGTCTTCCACCAGGGCCATGGCCCGAGGCGGCCGGCGAACACGAAAGCCAGCAGCGCCACGACGCCGAACGACAGCCAGAAACCGGGCTGCAGACTGACCAGCGGATCCAGCAGCAGAACCCCGTCCAGGGCCAGCAACAACGGCAGCCAGACACCCAGATGGCGAAAACGCAGGCGCCAGAGCAATACCACCGCGACCATCAGGCAGGCCCGGCGCACCGGCACATCGAACCCAGCCAGCCATCCGTAGGCCAGCGCCCCCGCCAATGCCAGGCCGCACGCCCAGGGCAACCAGGGCAGTTTCCGCGGCCACGCGCCCCAACGCGCGAGCAACGCCACCAGCCCGTACAGCAGGCCCGCCAGCATGCCGACGTGCTGCCCGGAGATCACCATCAGGTGCACCGTCCCGGTATCCTGCAGCACCTGCCAGTCGGCCCGACTCAACCCCGAATCGTCACCCACCACCAGGGCGGCAATCGCACCCTGCCGCTCGAATGCCGGAACGGCCATCAGCCGCGTCCTCAGGCGATCGCGCCAGGCAGCGGCGGTCGCCGACGACAGCAGTCGCTCCCCGGCCTTGACGCTTCCAGTCGCCCCGATCCGTCGTGCCAGCAACCAGGCTTCGTAGTCGAAGGCTTGCGGATTGACCAGGCCATGCGGGCGCTTCAGCCGCGCGGCCAGCCGCCAGCGTTCGCCGGCCCGCACCACCGGCCCGTCATACCAGGCCAGCCGCAGCCGGGTGGGCAGCCCGGCATGACGCGACGCGATATCGTCCAGTTCGAAGCGCACCACATCGCCGCGCACGGCGGGCAGCCCGACGACCGTCCCTTCCAGCCAGAAGGTGCGCCCGTCCATGGACGCCGGCAAGCGATCGTCGACGGCATGCTGGGCATGCTGGCAAGCCCAGGCCAGCCCGAGACAGAACAGCCCCAGCGCGCGCAGGCGCTTGCCCGGGACGAACAGCAGCCCCGCCACGACCAGGATCGGATAGGCCCAACCAGGCGGGAGTTCGGGTAAGAAACGTGGCAGGACGAGGCCTGCGGCCAGCGCCAGCATCCATGTGCGCATGGTTCTCGACTCCAGGAATCCATTCCGGAACCGCTATCGAGCGGATGGTCAATTTGTCGCAGCCGGAGACGTAATGTCACAAAAACTACTCTCAGCGCCGCTGCCCGATTCAAGCATAATCGTCGGGCTAAGCCTGCCAGAGAAACTTCATGCCGCGTCGCTTATTCAAACGCTACATGCCGCACCCCGATCGCATCAAGGCTAACAAGTCCCTGCGTTTTCTAGGCGCGCTGATTCACGATCCCAACCTCTGGCACCTCAATCGCCATTCGGTGTCCCGGGCCATGGCGATCGGCCTGTTCTGGGCCATGATCCCCATGCCGCTGCAGATGCTGGCAGCGGCCATCTGCGCCCTGCCTGCGCGAGCCAACCTGCCGATCGCCGTGGGCCTGGTCTGGTTGACCAACCCGCTGACCATGCCACCAGTGTTCTACTGCAACTACAAGATCGGCACCTGGCTGCTGGATACCCCGGCCTCCGACATGCCGGCCGAGCTCAGCCTGGCCTGGGTGCGCCACATGCTGGAGAACAACTGGCAGCCGCTATACCTGGGTTCGCTGGTCGTCGCTACGGTGCTCGCAGTCCTCGGCTATGTCTTCACCCAGATGTACTGGCGCTGGTGGGTCGGGCGCAGCTGGCGCAAGCGGCGAAACGATCGCCGCTAGCGCCAGCTGCGCTCACTCGTAGCGCAGCACCTCGGCCGGCTGGGTCTGCGCCGCCCGCCAGGCGGGATAGAGAGTAGCCAGAAAACTCAGGCAAGCGCCGTAATGGACACCAGCACGACATCCTCCAGGCGCAGCTCGGACGGCAGGGTACTGATGAAGTACACGTCGGAACTGAAGATATGCTGGCCCGACACTCTCTCGAGCCAGGCCACCAGCTCGCTCACGTTCAGCGCCCCGAGCACGCCCAGCACTACGCCGATCAAGGTGCCGCTGAAGCCGATGATGCTGCCCTGGACCATGAAGATCGCCATGATCTGCCGCGGCGTGGCGCCCAGGGTGCGCAGGATGGCGATGTCGGCGCGCTTGTCGGAAACCACCATGATCAGCGTCGCGATGATGTTGAACGCGGCGACCGCGACGATCAGCATCAACAGCAGACCGATCATGGTCTTTTCCATCTTCATCGCGCTGAACAGGCTGCCCTGGGTATAGGACCAGTCCTCGACGCGATAGCCCTCGCCGAGCACGCCCGCCAGCTGCGAAGCCACTTCCGGCGCACGATACAGGTCCCTCAGCTTGAGCCGCACGCCCTGTACCTGCTGCGGCGTCCAGCGATGAATCTGCGCCGCATCGGCACGGTGGACCATGGCCATGCTGCCGTCCAGGTCGGCGCCAACCTTGAATACCCCGACCACGTTCAGGCGCTGCATGCGCGGCGTGACGCCACCGGGCGTCGAACTGACCTCCGGCACGATCAGCGTCAGCTTGTCGCCCAGCTTCAGACCGAACCGCCGCGCCGTCATCAGGCCGATGATCACCCCATACTCGCCAGGCTTCAGGTCCTCCAGGCGGCCGGCGACCAGACGTTCGCCGACGATGGACACCTCCGCCTCGGCCTGCGGTTCGATACCGCTGACCTGGATCGGCTGCATGCTGCCCTTGAACGACAGCATGCCTTCCAGCTGGGTGATCGGCGCCATGCCGACGACCTGCGGCTGGGCCGCGAGGCGCGCCGCGACCGACTGCCAGTCATCCAGCGGCCGATCGCCGATGACCGTCGCGTGCGGCACTATGCCGAGAATCCGCGAACTCATCTCGCGCTGGAAGCCATTCATCACCGAGAGCACCAGGATCATCGCCAGCACCCCCAGCGACAGGCCGATCAGCGAGGTCAGGGAAATGAACGAGATGAAATGATTGCGCCGCTTGGCACGCGTATAGCGGCTGCCGATGAAAACACTCAGGGGCCTGAACATCATTCGGCCACCAGGCGTCCGTCTTCCAGACGCAGGACCTGATCCATCTGCGCGGCCAGTTGACGGTCGTGGGTGACCACCAGGAAGGCCGTGCGCAGCGAGCGGCTGAGCTCGAGCATCAGGTCCTGAATGCCCTGGGCGGTGTGGTGATCGAGATTGCCGGTAGGCTCGTCGAGCAGCACCAGCGCCGGCTCGTTGACCAGCGCCCGGGCGATGGCGACCCGCTGGCGCTCACCGCCCGAGAGTTCGGCCGGCTTGTGCTCCAGGCGATGGCCCAGGCCGACCCGCTCCAGCAGCGCGCTGGCCCGCCGGCGGCCTCGGCGATCGGCGTGCGACCGATCAGCAGCGGCATGCAGACGTTTTCCAGCGCGGTGAATTCGGCGAGCAGGTGATGGAACTGGTAGACGAAACCCAGCGCCCGGTTGCGCAGCAGGCCGCGCTCCTTCTCGTTGAGCGCCGACAGTTCCTCGCCGGCCAGCCAGACGCTGCCCCCGCTCGGCGTGTCCAGGCCGCCGAGCAGGTTCAGCAGGGTACTCTTGCCGGAGCCCGAGCTGCCGACGATGGCCACCCGTTGCCCGGGAAACAGCTCCAGCTGCAGCCCGGCCAGGACTTCCACCGATTCCGGCCCCTGCTCGTAGCGCTTGCTCAGGTTGCGGCAGCTCAGCACCGCGTGCTCTTGCGAAGACAGCTCATTCATGGCCAGCTCACTCATAACGTAGCGCCTCCGCCGGCTGGGTGCGCGCGGCGCGCCAGGCCGGATACAGGGTGGCGAGGAAACTCAGGACCAGCGCCGCGAGGCAGACCTGGACGACGTCGGCGGCCATCAGCCGCGACGGCAGGTAGTCGATGAAATACACATCGGCGCTGAGGAACTTGTGCCCGATCAGGCGCTCCAGTGCCGCGATCCAGCTACTGACGTTCACGGCGGCGAACATGCCCAGCAACGCCCCGACCAGGGTGCCGACCACGCCGATCACGGTGCCCTGGACCATGAAGATCGCCATGATCTGCCGCGGCGTGGCGCCCAGGGTGCGCAGGATGGCGATGTCGCCGCGCTTGTCGGTGACCACCATGACCAGCGTGGAAATGATGTTGAACGCCGCGACGGCGACGATCAGCAGCAGCAACAGGCCGATCATCGCCTTCTCCATGCGGATCGCCTGGTAGAGATTGCCGTGGGTGCGCGTCCAGTCGCGCGAATAGAAATCGTCGCCCAGCTGGCCGGCCAGTTCCCAGGCGATGCGCGGCGCCTGGAACAGGTCGTCGAAGCGCAGACGCAGGCCCTGCACCTGATCCGGCTGCCAGCGCTGCAGGCGCGCCATGTCGGCGATATTGGCCAGGGCGACATAGCCGTCGATCTCACCGGCGCGACATGGAAGATGCCGGTCACGGTGAAGCGCTTCATGCGCGGGAACATACCCGCCGGCGTCACGGTGACCTCCGGCGCGACGAAGGTGATCTTGTCGCCCACGCCGACCCCCAGCTTGGCAGCGGCCTTGTCGCCGATGACGATGCCGAAGCCGCCAGGGACGAGATCGTCCAGCGAACCTTCGCGGAAGAACCGATCGATGATCGAAACCTGCCGCTCGGCATCGGGTTGCACCGCATTGATCAGGATCTTGCTGACCTGACCCTGGTGGGTCAGCAGCCCCTGGGTCTGGATGAACGGCGCCGTGGCGAGCACCTGGGCATGACCTTCGAGGCGCTGGGCGAGCGCCTGCCAGTCATCGATCGGCACCGGGCTCTCGATGGTGGCATGGGGCACCATGCCCAGCACGCGGGTGCGCATCTCGTGATCGAAGCCGTTCATCACCGACAACACCACGATCATCACCAGCACGCCGAGGGCGAGCCCGATCATCGAGGTCAGGGAGATGAAGGAGACGAAGAGGCTGCGGCGTCTGGCGCGGGTGTAGCGCGCTCCGATGTACACGGACAGCGGTCTGAACATAGATCGACGGATTCGCTGGCGGGAAGAAACGAACATGCGGCTGACGCGGCCCCGGGGCCTGATACACTCTGGCCATCACTGCCGCCCCGGGTATCGTCATGCCGACACAAGACACAGAAGAACGCCGCGAATACTACCGTATCGAGGATCGCGTCGCACTGGAAATCATCCCCGCGGGCCAGGGCAAGGCCGCCGCGCAGGGCAGCCTCGCTCCGCTGTTCGGCCTGCTCGGCGAGCTGCATCAGCTCGACTTCGAGGCCCAGCATCTGCTGCGCCAGATCGCCGAGAACAACCGTACGCTGGCCAACTACCTGAAGGTACAGAACCGGCGGATCGAACTGCTGGGACAGGCGCTGGCGCAGGACCTGCTGAAGGATCTCGGCCCATCCCGATCGGTAATCCTGTCCGAAGGCGGCATCAGCTTCACCCATGACCAGGCGCTGGCCGAGAATATGCCACTCACCCTGAAACTGGTGCTGCTGCCCCAGGGGCTTGGCCTGCTGCTGGAAGCACGGGTCATTCGCTGCCAGGCCCAGGAAGACGGCCGCTATGAAATCAGCCTGGAGTTCGAAGCGTTGACTGATGCACAGCGGCAGTTGCTGGCGCGACATATCCTGCAGAAACAGGCGCTGGAGCGGCGCCTGGCCCGAGAAAACCTGCAAGGAGACTGACCCATGCGCCGCCTGGCGACCGTGCTGTTCATGCTGACATTCAACCCTACCCTATTCGCCGAGGAAATCCGCATTCCCGTTGGCCAGCAGGGCCTGCCGGAAATGGCAATGCCGACCCGTGGCGAATCGAAGACCCGTGTGCTGGAACGCTTCGGCCTCGCCGACGAAGAGCGCCCGGCCGTGGGCCAGCCCCCGATCACCCGCTGGGATTATCGGGAATTCTCGGTATATTTCGAGGGCGACCGTGTCATCAGCAGCGTGCGCCATCACCAGCGCACCCAACCCCCGGCTCAGGAAGAATCGAAACCGTGACCCTCATCTACGGCCATCGCGGCGCCAAGGGCGAAGCCCCGGAAAATACCCTCGCGAGCTTCGAGCGCTGCCTGCAACATGGCGTGCGCCGTTGCGAGCTGGATTTGCACCTGTCCCGCGACGGCGAACTGATGGTCATCCACGACCCCACGCTCAAACGCACGACCGGCCGGCGCGGCAAGGTGGCCGAGCACGATGCCGCTGAACTCGTCGACTACGACGCTCGCTCGGGCGGTCCCGGCTGGAAGGTGCCCTGCCCCATCCCGCGGCTGAGCGAGTTGTTCGAAAAATGCGATTTCGAGCACTGGCAACTGGAGGTCAAGAGCGCCTCGCGCGTTCGGGCCGCGCGTACCGTACTGGCGATCAAGGAACTGGCCGCGCGCTACCAGTTGCTCGAGCGGATCACCGTCACCTCCAGCTCCCGCGAGGTGCTGCGCGCGTTGAAGCGGCTGGCGCCCGAGATTTCCCGCGGGCTGGTGGCCGAATACGCCTGGCTCGATCCGCTCAAGGTGGCCCGGCAGTATGGCTGTGAAATCCTGGCATTGAAGTGGACGCTGTGCACCCCCGAGCGCCTGGAAAAAGCACGCAAGCAGGGCCTGCATGTGTCCGTGTGGACGGTCAACGAGCCGGCCCTGATGCGCCGGCTCGCCGACTTCGGTGTCGACAGCCTGATCACCGACTTCCCTGGCGTGGCGGTGCAGACCCTGCGGGGTTGAGCATTGTCCGGCGCGCGGGGCCGCCCGTTGGGCTTCGTCGCATTGCGGCTCAGCCCAACCTACGGATGCCTGGGCGGGGCCGAGGCCATCCCGGAGCGGGTCTGCGAATACCACCGCATCAGCGGATCGAAGCGAACCCCGGACGACAAAAACCGGCCCATGGGCCGGTTTTTTGCTGTTGCCGCCTGAGACGTTAGAAACTCTCCCGATTGGGCCAATGCCACTCACGGGGATCGTCGAATTCTCCGGCCGGCTCAGGCCACCGGCCGGAGCCGCTCAAAAAGCCGGTTGAGCCCGTCGAACGCTGCCACCCGGTAGGCTTCGGCCATAGTCGGGTAGTTGAACGTGGTGTTGACGAAGTACTTGATGCTGTTCGCCTCGCCCGTCTGGTTCATGATCGCCTGGCCGATGTGCACGATCTCCGAGGCTTGGTAGCCGAAACAGTGCACGCCGAGCACTTCCAGCGTCTCGCGATGGAAGAGGATCTTCAGCATCCCCACCGGCTCGAAGGAAATCTGCGCACGCGCCATGCTCTTGAAGAACGCCTTGCCCACTTCGTAGGGAATCTTCGCCTGGGTCAGCTCGCGCTCGTTCTTGCCGATGGAGCTGATCTCGGGAATGGTATAGATGCCCGTCGGTACGTCGTCGACGAAACGCCAGGTATCGTTGTCGACGATGCTGCCGGCCGCCGAGCGCCCCTGGTCGTAGGCCGCGCTGGCCAGCGAGGGCCAGCCGATCACGTCGCCAGCGGCGTAGATGTTGCCCACGTCGGTGCGATAGTGCTCGTCGACCTGCACCTGGCCACGGCTGTTGGCCTTCAGGCCGATGTTCTCCAGCCCCAGCTTGTCGGTATTGCCGGTGCGGCCGTTGCTCCAGAGGAAGGCGTCGGCCTTGATCTTCTTGCCCGACTTCAGGTGCAGGATCACCCCGTTCTCCAGGCCCTCGACCCGCTCGTACTCCTCGTTGTGACGAATCAGCACGTTGTTGTTGCGCAGGTGATAGCTGAGCGCATCGGAGATTTCGTCATCGAGGAAGCTCAGCAGCTGGTCGCGATTGTCGATCAGGTCCACCAGCACGCCGAGCCCGCTGAAGATCGAGGCATACTCGCAGCCGATGACCCCGGCTCCGTAGATGATCATCCGCCGCGGCGTGTGGCTCAGCGTGAGGATGGTGTCGCTGTCGTAGATACGCGGGTGATTGAAGTCGATATCCGCAGGGCGGTAGGGGCGCGAGCCGGTGGCGATGACGAACTGGCTGGCGACCAGCTTTTCCACCATGCCGTTCAGGCAGACCACTTCCACACTCTGCTCGTCCGAGAAGCTAGCGGTGCCGAAGAAGGTATCGATGCGGTTGCGTGCGTAGTAACCCGTGCGCGAGGTCACCTGTTTGCTGATGACCTTCTCGGCGCTCTTCAGGACATCGGGGAAGGAGAACCAGCGCGGCTCGCCGATCTGGCGAAACAACGGATTGGTGTTGTACTGCATGATCTGCCGCACCGAGTGACGCAGCGCCTTGGACGGGATGGTGCCCAGGTGGGTGCAGTTGCCTCCGACCAGCGGACGGTTGTCTACCACGGCGACCTTGCGTCCCGCCTTGACGGCGTTCATCGCCGCGCCCTCCCCGGCCGGGCCGGAACCCAGTACCACCACATCGTAGTTATAGACAGCCATATACACTCCTGAAAACGCAGCGGACCACGCCGCTGCAGTCAACGAATTCGCCGAGGTTCGAGGAAAGCGACCGCACATTCACGCCGCCAGGCACCACGCCTGGCGACGGAAATCCGCTATAGCCGCCAGCCAGGCCGGCGGCGAACGCAGGGTTCGGCAGTTTTGCCGAGCCGCGCTCAGCGTCTGCTCGCGTCGTAGGCAAGGTCGGTCTTGCCCAGCTTGTTCGCTTCGTTCACCTCTTCGCATTTCTCGCGGCTGCCGCCACAGATCGAGCATTCCTTCTCGATTCCCAGGTTGGCGATACCGCCGCAGGATCCCGCGATGGGCTTGCGCCCCATGATCACGCCGATCGCCATGCCAAAGACGACGAGCAGCATCACCAGAAAAACCAATAACCAGGTCATTGCCCTACTCCCGCACCAAACAGCTCATCGAAGGCCTTGGTGCTTTTCGTTACGAAGCCTTGCCCTTCCCGAATCACGAAGAACGCGGCGATAGCCTCTTGCTCGGCAAACGCGAAACCCCGTTCGGGACCGAGCACCATCAATGCGGTAGACAACCCGTCAGCCCGCAGGGTCGATGCGTCGATCACCGTAACCGACGCCAGGGAATGCTCGATCGGCCGGCCACTCTGCGGGTCCAGCGTGTGCGAATAGCGCTTGCCGTCACGCTCGAAGTAGTTCCGGTAGTCCCCCGATGTGGAGACGCCCAGGCCATCGAGCTCGATGATCTTCTGCGCTACGCGCTCGTCGTCCCTCGGCGCCTCGATGGCGATACGCCAGGGCGCCCCATCCGGCTTGTGCCCCTGCGCCTTCAACTCACCGGTGATCTCCACCAGGTAGCTGCGCACGCCCAGTTCCTGCAGGCGCGCGATCACCCGGTCCACGGCGTAACCGGCGGCGATGCTGTTGAAATCCAGCTGCACGGCCGCGTCCTTGCACAGCCGCTCGCCATCGATACGCAAGTGCCGGTGGCCGGTGATCGCCCGTGCCGCTTCGATCTCCTGTGCATCCGGCACGCGTTCGGCCCGGCCTTGCGGGCCGAAGCCCCAGAGGTTCAACAAGGGTTCGAGTGTAAGATCGAACGCTCCGCCGCTGTCGGCGGACAAGCGGCTTCCGGCTGCGACCAATTCACGCACCGCCATGGGCACCGCTTCACAGCTGCCGGCCGCCAAGGCATTGAAGCGCTCGACGTCGGAGTCGCTGCGATAGGTAGACAGCTGCCTGTCGAGCTCACCGAGAATGGCCTCGGTCTCTTTCTGCAGTTGCTCCTTCGCGGCGACATCGCGGCTAGCCACGTACTTGATCGTATAGGTGCTGCCCATGGTCGGGCCGCCGAAGCTCTCGACCTCGTCCTGAAACAAGCAGCCCGTCAGGGCTGCCGCCAGGGCGACAGCGATGACGGGCTGGAGTGACGCGCGGATCATGCGCTAGCCGCCGAAGTCATCGAGCAGGATATTCTCCGGTTCGACGCCCAGATCGGTCAGCATCTTGATCACCGAGGCGTTCATCATCGGCGGGCCGCACATGTAGAACTCGCAGTCTTCCGGCGCCGGATGGCTCTTCAGGTAGTTCTCGTACAGCACATTGTGGATGAAGCCGGTCGGGCCTTGCCAGTTGTCTTCGGGCAGCGGATCGGACAGCGCCAGATGCCACTCGAAGTTCGGGTTCTCGGCCTGCAGCTGGTCGTACTCATCGACATAGAAGCTTCGCGCATGGAACGGGCGCCATACCAGAAGCTCATCTTGCGCGTGGACTTCAGGCGCTTGAGTTGGTCGAAGATGTGCGAACGCATCGGCGCCATGCCGGCACCGCCGCCGATGAACACCATCTCGCATCGGTATCCTTGGCGAAGAACTCGCCGAACGGCCCGTACACGGTGACCTTGTCGCCCGGCTTGAGACTGAACACCCAGGAGGACATCTTGCCCGGCGGGATGTCGTCGCGCCCCGGCGGCGGCGACGCCACGCGGATGTTGAATTTCACCAGCCCGCGCTCTTCGGGGTAGTTGGCCATCGAATAGGCGCGGATGGTGGTCTCGTCGACCTTGGAGACGTAGCGCCACAGGTCGAACTTGTCCCAGTCGGCGCGGAATTCCGGCTGGATGTCGAAATCCTTGTACTTCACCGTGTGCGGCGGGCACTCCAGCTGGACGTAGCCGCCGGCACGGAAGTCGACGTTCTCGCCTTCCGGCAGCTTGAGCGTCAGCTCCTTGATGAAGGTGGCGACGTTGGGGTTGGACTCGACGGTGCATTCCCACTTCTTCACGCCGAAGACTTCTTCCGGCACCTCGATCTTCATGTCCGCCTTGACCGGAGTCTGGCAGGACAGGCGCCAGCCCTCGCTCGCTTCGCGGCGAGTGAAGTGCGACTCCTCGGTGGGCAGCATCTCGCCGCCACCGCTCTCGACGACGCACTTGCACTGCGCGCAGGTGCCGCCGCCGCCACAGGCGGACGAGAGGAAGATGTTGTTGGCGGCCAGTGTCTGCAGCAGCTTGCCGCCCGCGGGTACGGTGATGGTCCGCTCACCGTTGATCTCGATCGACACGTCGCCGCTGGAAACCAGCTTGGCGCGCGCAGCCAGGATGATCACCACCAGCGCAAGCACGATGGCGGTGAACATACCGATGGCGAGGAAAATTTCGTAACTCATCAGTTCGTTCCGTCCTTACAACTGTACGCCAGAGAAAGACATGAAGCCGAGCGACATCAGTCCGATGGTGATGAAGGTGATGCCCAGACCCTGCAACCCATCCGGAACGTCGCTGTACTTCAGCTTCTCGCGAATACCGGCCAGCAAGGCGATCGCCAGCGCCCAGGAGGCACCGGAGCCAAGGCCGTAGACGACGCTCTCGCCCAGGTTGTAGTCGCGCTCGACCATGAACAGCGTGCCACCCATGATGGCGCAGTTCACGGTGATCAGCGGCAGGAACACGCCGAGGGCGTTGTAGAGGCTGGGTACGTATTTATCCAGCAGCATCTCGAGAATCTGCACGATCGCCGCGATCACGCCGATGTAGCTCAGCAGGCCGAGGAAGCTCAGATCCACTTCCGGCAAGCCGGCCCAGGACAGCGCCCCGGCCTTGAGCAGGTAGGTATAGATCAGGTTGTTGGCCGGCACGGTGATGCTCTGCACCACAATGACCGCGATACCCAGGCCGATGGCGGTTTCCACCTTCTTGGAGATGGCGATGAAGGTACACATGCCGAGGAAGAACGCCAGGGCCATGTTCTCGATGAACACGGCGCGGACGAACAGGCTGATGTAATGCTCCATTAGTAAGCCTCCTTGTTCGAGACTTGCGGCGCCATTCTGAAGGCAGGCTTCTCGACCTGCTCCTTCTTCCAGCTACGAATGCCCCAGATGAACAGGCCGATGAGGAAGAACGCCGAGGGCGGCAGCAGCAGCAGGCCATTGGGTTGATACCAGCCGCCGTCGTTGACGACCGGCAGGATGGTGTAGCCCATCAGCTTGCCGGCACCGAACAGCTCGCGGACGATGCCCAGCGCGATCAGCATGGCACTGTAGCCCAGACCGTTGCCGATACCGTCGAAGAACGACAGCAGCGGCGGGTTCTGCATGGCGAAGGCTTCGGCCCGGCCCATGACGATACAGTTGGTGATGATCAGGCCGACGAACACCGACAGCTGCTTGGACAGCGAGAAGGCATAGGCCTTGAGCACCTGGTCGACGACGATAACCAGCGACGCGATGATCACCATCTGCACGATCATGCGGATCGAGTTGGGGATCTGGCTGCGGATCATCGAGATGAACAGGTTGGAGAACGCAACCACCAGCGTCAGCGCGACGGACATCACCAGCGCGGTGTTGAGGTTGGAGGTTACCGCCAGCGCCGAACAGATGCCGAGGATCTGCAGGCCGATGGGGTTGTTGTTGAAGACCGGATTGAACAGGACTTCTTTGACAGTGGGTTGCGACATGATCAAGCCTCCCCAGCGCGCAGGTTAGCGATAAATGGACCGAAGCCGTTCTCGCCCAGCCAGAAGTGCAACAGGTGATTGACCCCGTTGCTGGTCAGGGTTGCACCGGCCAGGGCATCGACCTGATGGCCGGCCTTCGGACTCTGCGGGTCTACACCGCCCTTGACGATCTGCACGGCCAGCTTGCCGCTGTCGTCGAACAGCTGCTTGCCCGGCCACATGCCGCGCCATTTCGGATTGTCGACCTCGCCGCCCAGGCCGGGGGTCTCGCCATGTTGGTAGAAACCGAAGCCAGCCACGGTGTTCAGGTCGCCCTTCACGGCCATGAAGCCATAGAGGGTGGACCACAGGCCGTAACCGCGAACGGGAAGGATCAGCGTATCGATCTCGCCCTCGCCCTGCCCTTCGACGATATAAACGGTGCTGTAGCGCTCGCGGCGCTTGATGGAAGCGATGTCCTGTTCAGCCGGAAGCACAGCGGACAGCGCGGGGTCCTTGGCCGCCACCAGCGGATCGAAGGTCTTGGCGTCGAGTTCATCGCTGAACTTGCCGGTTTCCAGATCGACCAGACGGGCAACGATGCGCTCGTTGAACAGTTGTTTGACCTGACGGCTGGACATACCCGCCTCACCCAGGCCGGCGATGGCCAGGATGCTGCGCTGCTTGTCCAGCAGACGGTTCTCTTGCTGGGTCGGACGCAGCGCCACGGCGGCACCGGCCACGAAGATGGAGCACACCAGGCAGACCAGCAGGGCTACCGTCAGCGTACGGACGGTGGATTCTTTCTGACTAGACATTACGTGCCAGCCTCCGCTTGATATTGGCCTGAATGACGAAATGGTCAATCAGCGGCGCACACAGGTTGGCGAACAGGATCGCCAGCATCATGCCTTCCGGGAAGGCGGGGTTGACCACACGGATCAGCACGACCATGACACCGATGAGAATGCCGAATACCCATTTGCCGGTGTTGGTCATCGAGGCAGAAACCGGATCGGTCGCCATGAAGATCATGCCGAAGGCGAAACCACCGACGACCATGTGCCAGTACCAGGCATGCCGAACAGCGGATTGGTCTCCGAGCCGATCAGGTTGAACAGGTAGCTCAGGCCGATCATGCCGAGCATCACGCCGGCGACGATGCGCCAGGAGGCGATCTTGCTGACCAGCAGCACCGCGCCGCCGATGAAGATGGCCAGCGTGCTGGTTTCACCGATCGAGCCATGCATGGTGCCGATGAAGGCGTCCATCCAGGTGATGCCGTTGTTGATCACGTTCTCCATGCCACCGGCGAAGCCAGGCTCAGCGCGGTCGCGCCGGCATAGCCATCGACGGCGGTCCAGACCGCGTCGCCGGACATCTGCGCCGGATAGGCGAAGAACAGGAACGCACGGGCGGTCAGCGCCGGGTTGAGGAAGTTCTTGCCGGTACCACCGAAGATTTCCTTGCCGATCACCACGCCGAAGCTGATGCCCAGCGCCACCTGCCACAACGGGATGGTCGGCGGCAGGATCAGCGCGAACAGCACGGAGGTGACGAAGAAGCCCTCGTTGACTTCATGCTTGCGGATCGAGGCGAACAGCACTTCCCAGAAACCACCGGCGATGAAGGTCACCGCATAGATCGGCAGGAAGTAGGCGGCGCCCTGGATGAAGTTGTCCCACAGGCTGTTCGGGTCGAAGCCGGCGAGCGCACCGACCAGGCCGAAGCGCCAGCCTTCCTGGGCAGCCAGGAGTTCCGGGCTCTGGGCGAAGATCAGGTTGGCCTGATAGCCGGTGTTCCACATGCCGAAGAACATCGCCGGGAAGGTGCACAGCCAGACGGTGATCATCATGCGCTTGAGGTCGATGCCGTCGCGCACGTGAGCGGTGGTCTTGGTGACGCTACCGGGACGATAGAGGAAGGTGTCGGCCGCTTCGTACAGTGCATACCACTTTTCGTACTTGCCGCCCTTTTCGAAGTGATGCTCGATCTTGTCGAGGAATGCGCGGATGCCCATGCCTTAACCCTCCTTCTCGATGCGGGTCAGATTGTCCCGCAGGATCGGGCCGTATTCGTATTTGCCGGCACAGACATAGCTGCACAGTGCAAGGTCCTCTTCGTCGAGTTCCAGGCAGCCGAGCTTCTGCGCCACCTCGGTGTCGCCCACGATCAACGCGCGGAGCAACTGGGTCGGCAGGATGTCCAACGGCATCACTTCTTCGTAGTTGCCCACCGGCACCATGGCGCGCGGGCTGCCGTTGGTCGAAGTGGAGAAGGCAAACTTCTTGCCCGCCATCAGTTTGGAGATATAGATGTTGAGGATCGAGTGCTTGTCGACACCGGCGCGCATGTAATGCAGCATCTCGCGCTCCTTGCCCTCATGCAGGCAGGACACCTGCTGGTGGTAGCGACCGAGGTAGGCGAAGGCGCCATGGGCGGTGCGACCACCGAGCAGCGAACCGGAAACCACACGATTGGCGCCCGGCTGCAATTCGCCAGCGGTCAGCTCGTCCAGGTTGGCACCCAGCCGGGTGCGCAGCAGTCGCGGATTTTCCACGACCGGACCAGCCAGGGACACCACGCGCTCGACCGCCAGACGGCCGCTGGTGAACAGCTTGCCAATGGCGATCACGTCCTGATAGCCGACGGTCCAGACGCTTTTGCTGGCACTCACCGGATCGAGGAAATGGATATGGGTGCCGGCCAGGCCCGCCGGATGCGGGCCATCGAAGGCTTCGACCTGCACCTTGGCGAGCGACTCGCCCGGCAGGGAGGCGCCCGGGGCTTTGCACAGGAACACCTTGGCCAGGTTGCCCAGCACCTTGAGGCCAGCCTCGAAGGCTTCGGCTTGTTCGGCGATGATGACCGCCGGATCGGCGGCCAGGGGATGGGTGTCGATCGCGGTCACGAAGATCGAGCGAGGCACCGCATCGATCGCCGGAACCTTGCTGAACGGCCGCGTGCGCAAGGCGGTCCACAGGCCGGATTGCTGGAGGTTCTCGCGAACCTGCTCGCTGCTCAGGCTGTCCAGCTGAGCGGGCGAGTAGGAAGCAAAGGTGATTTCCTCATCGCCATCCAGGTCGATGACCACCGATTGCAGTACGCGCTTCTCGCCACGGTGAATGGCGCTGACGACGCCGGCCCCAGGGGCCGTGTAGTGGACGCCCGGAGACTTCTTGTCGGAAAAAACAATTTGCCCCAGCTGGACCCGATCACCGACCTGAACTGCCATGGTCGGCTTCATGGTCGGATAGTCGAAGCCAATCACGGCGACGCTGCGCACGGGCCTGCCGGCCTCGATACGCTGCGCCGGCCCACCGGCTATGGGCAAATCAAGCCCTCGTTTTATATTGATCATCGGTTTGCCTAACCACTGATTTTAGAAAGCTTTTTTTGCAGGCCCAGCGGCATGGCGCAAAGTAGGATTGCGCCGTACGCGCCAATGAGATATTGGCGCGACACCATGTCGCGGACCCAGGTAAAAATCCGCCCGATTATAGAGGTCGTATGCCTTGACTGGCCACCCAGGTATTGCGGATTTTTGACTCGAGACAAGAGAAGCAAAATTATCTGCGCCGCACATCTTTCCCGATCCCGGGCCGCTCAACCTCGCTGGATAGCGCTCGAACCGGCATGCCAGAAACGCGAAACGGGAGCCAAGGCTCCCGTTTCTGCTTGCCGCCGCGATGCTTAGCGCGGGAAGGCCGGCGGGTTGACCCCAGCCATGTCTTCCATCACGCGCACCACCTGACAGCTGTAGCCGAACTCGTTGTCGTACCAGACGTAGAGCACGACGCGGTTGTCGTTGCAGATGGTCGCCTCGGCGTCCACCACGCCGGCATGGCGCGAACCGACGAAGTCGGTCGAGACCACTTCCTGCGAGTTGACGAAGTGATCTGCTTCTGCAGGTCCGAGTGCATGGCCATCTGGCGCAGGTACTCGTTGATCTCCTCGCGACTGGTGGCCTTTTCCAGGTTCAGGTTGAGGATGGCCATGGACACGTTCGGCGTCGGCACGCGGATGGCGTTGCCGGTCAGCTTGCCTTTCAGTACCGGCAGCGCCTTGGCCGCCGCGGTGGCCGCGCCGGTCTCGGTGATCACCATGTTCAGCGCGGCGCTGCGACCACGACGACTGCCCTTGTGGAAGTTGTCGATCAGGTTCTGGTCGTTGGTGTAGGAGTGCACGGTCTCGACGTGGCCGTTGACGATGCCGTACTGGTCATTGACCGCCTTGAGCACCGGCACGATGGCGTTGGTGGTGCAGGACGCCGCGGAGATGATCTTGTCGTCGGCGGTGATATCGCCGTGGTTGATGCCGTGGACGATGTTCTTCAGCTCGCCCTTGCCCGGTGCGGTCAGCACCACACGAGCCACGCCCGGGCACTTGAGGTGCTGGCCCAGACCTTCGGCGTCGCGCCACTTGCCGGTGTTGTCGACCAGCAGGGCGTTCTCGATGCCGTACTGGGTGTAGTCCACCGAGGCCGGATCGTTGGAGTAGATCACCTGGATCAGGTTGCCATTGGCGGTGATGGTGCTGTTTTCCTCATCGATGGTGATGGTGCCGTCGAACGGCCCGTGCACCGAGTCGCGACGCAGCAGGCTGGCGCGCTTGACCAGGTCGTTGTCGGCGCCCTTGCGCACGACGATGGCGCGCAGGCGCAGGCCATCGCCACCACCGGTCTTCTCGATCAGGATGCGCGCCAGCAGGCGGCCGATGCGACCGAAACCGTAGAGCACCACATCGGTGCCCTTGCGCGCGGAGGAGGCATGGCGCTTGTCGGCCACTTCGGCCAGTTCCTCACGCACGAACTGCTCGAGGTTGCGACCGTTGCCGGCTTCCTTGTACTTGGCCACCAGCTTGCCCAGGTCCACCGAAGCGGCGCCCAGGTTCATCTCGCTCATGGTCTTGAGGATCTGGAAGGTGTCGTGCACCGACAGCTCGGCCTCATCGGCGATGCGATGGCGCGCGAAACGATGAGCCTTGAGGATGGCGATCACCGAGCGATTGATCAGGCCACGCCCGTAGATCGAAGTCACCACGTTGTTGTTACGGTACAGCTGACCAATCAGCGGAATCATCGCTTCGGCGAGGGCTTCGCGGTCAATCCATTCACCAAGACACTGGTCGGGCTTCTGAGTCACGGGCAGTTCCTTCCAACATGTAGGGGCTGAGAAAAGGGGCTACATTATGACGGCGCACCCTAGCGCCGGCAATCTGCAGCGGACGAAACACTGACAGCCGAGCGCCTCGATAGTTACAATCCCGGCGGCCTATTTTTTCGATCGGAGCCACGCCCACTCGTGTCCGTCTTGCGCCTTCCGCCTCTGCCTGCCGCCAGCGGCAAGCAACACTGGGGCAATCTTCCAGGAGCCGCGCTGAGCCTGGCGATTGCCGAAGCTGCCAGCAACGCCAAACGCTTCACCCTCCTGCTCACTGCCGACAGCCAGAGCGCCGAACGCCTGCAGGAGGAGCTCGCCTTCTTCGCCCCCGAGCTGCCGGTGCTGCACTTCCCCGACTGGGAAACGCTGCCCTACGACCTGTTCTCGCCGCACCAGGACATCGTCTCCCAGCGCATCGCCACGCTCTACCAGTTGCCCGAGCTGAACCATGGCGTGCTGGTAGTGCCGATCACCACGGCCCTACACCGGCTGGCGCCCAAGCGCTTCCTGCTCGGTTCGAGCCTGGTGCTGGACGTCGGCCAGAAGCTGGACGTCGAGCAGATGCGCCTGCGCCTGGAGGCGGCCGGCTACCGCTGCGTCGATACCGTCTACGAGCACGGCGAGTTCGCCGTGCGCGGCGCGCTGATCGATCTTTATCCCATGGGCAGCACCCTGCCCTATCGCATCGACCTGTTCGACGACGAGATCGAAACGCTGCGCACCTTCGATCCGGAGAACCAGCGCTCGATCGACAAGGTGGAGTCGATCCGCCTGCTGCCGGCGCGCGAATTCCCGCTGAAGAAGGAAGCAGTGACCGGTTTCCGCGCGCGCTTTCGCGAGCGCTTCGACGTCGACTTCCGCCGTTGCCCGATCTACCAAGACCTCTCCACCGGCATCACCCCGGCCGGTATCGAGTACTACCTGCCACTGTTCTATGAAGAGACCGCCACGCTCTTCGACTACCTGCCCGAAGACAGCCAGGTGTTCTCGCTGCCCGGTATCGAACAGGCCGCCGAGCAGTTCTGGACCGATGTGCGCAACCGCTACGAGGAGCGCCGCGTCGATCCGGAACGGCCACTGCTGCCCCCCGCCGAGCTGTTCATGCCGGTGGAAGACTGCTTCGCCCGGCTCAAGCGGTGGCCGCGCGTGGTCGCCAGCCAACAGGACGTCGAGCCGGGCATCGGCCGTGAGCGCTTCGCCGCGCAGCCACTGCCGGAGCTGGCCATCGAGTCCAAGGCCAGCGAACCGCTGGGCAAGCTGCGCCAGTTCCTCGAACACTACCCGGGCCGCGTGCTGTTCACCGCCGAGTCCGCCGGTCGCCGCGAAGTGCTGCTGGAGCTGCTGGCCCGCCTCAAGCTGCGCCCGCAGGAAGTCGAAGGCTGGCCCGAATTCCTGAGCAGCGACGAGCGCCTGGCGATCACCATCGCCCCGCTCGACGAGGGCCTGCAGCTGGACGACGTGGCGCTGGTGGCGGAAAGCCCACTGTTCGGCCAGCGCGTCATGCAGCGCCGGCGCCGCGAGAAGGGCCGCGATGCCGGCGACAACGTCATCAAGAACCTCACCGAGCTGCGCGAAGGCGCGCCGGTGGTGCACATCGACCACGGCGTCGGCCGCTACCAGGGCCTGGTCACCCTGGAGATCGAGGGCCAGGCGCAGGAATTCCTCCTGCTGCAGTACGCCGACGAGGCCAAGCTCTACGTGCCGGTGGCCAGCCTGCACCTGATCGCCCGCTACACCGGCAGCGACGACGCCCTCGCCCCACTGCACCGGCTCGGCTCCGAGCAGTGGCAGAAGGCCAAGCGCAAGGCTGCCGAGCAGGTACGCGACGTCGCCGCCGAGCTGCTCGACATCTATGCCCGCCGCGCCGCCCGCCAGGCTATGCGTTCAGGGATCCGCAACTCGACTACGAGACCTTCAGCGCCGGCTTCCCCTTCGAGGAAACCCCGGACCAGCAGGCCGCCATCGACGCGGTGCGCGAGGACCTGCTCGCCGCCAAGCCGATGGACCGCCTGGTCTGCGGCGACGTCGGCTTCGGCAAGACCGAGGTCGCCATGCGCGCGGCCTTCATCGCAGTGCACAGCGGCAAGCAGGTGGCGGTACTGGTGCCCACTACCCTGCTCGCCCAGCAGCACTACAACAGCTTCCGCGACCGCTTCGCCGACTGGCCGGTGCGGGTCGAGGTGATGAGCCGCTTCAAGTCGGCCAATGACGTGCAGAGCGCCATCGCCGAGCTGGCCGAGGGCAAGATCGACATCCTCATCGGCACCCACAAGCTGCTGCAGGGCGACGTCAGGTTCAGCAACCTGGGGCTGGTGATCATCGACGAGGAACACCGTTTCGGCGTGCGCCAGAAGGAACAGCTCAAGGCCCTGCGCAGCGAGGTGGACATCCTCACCCTCACCGCGACGCCGATCCCGCGCACGCTGAACATGGCCGTGGCCGGCATGCGCGACCTGTCGATCATCGCCACCCCGCCGGCGCGGCGATTGTCGGTGCGTACCTTCGTCATGGAGGCCAACAACCCGACCATCAAGGAAGCATTGCTGCGTGAGCTGCTGCGCGGCGGCCAGGTGTACTACCTGCACAACGACGTCAAGACCATCGAGAAGTGCGCCGCCGACCTCAAGGAGCTGGTACCCGAAGCGCGCATCGCCGTCGGCCACGGGCAGATGCGCGAACGCGAGCTGGAACAGGTGATGAGCGACTTCTACCACAAGCGCTTCAACGTGCTGGTGGCCTCGACCATCATCGAGACTGGCATCGACGTGCCCAGCGCCAACACCATCATCATCGAGCGCGCAGACAAGTTCGGCCTGGCCCAGCTGCACCAACTGCGCGGCCGCGTCGGGCGCAGCCACCACCAGGCCTACGCCTACCTGCTCACCCCGCCGCGCAAGGCGATGACACCGGATGCCGAGAAGCGCCTGGAAGCCATCGCCAACGCCCAGGACCTCGGCGCCGGCTTCGTCCTGGCGACCCACGACCTGGAGATCCGCGGCGCTGGCGAACTACTCGGCGAGGGCCAGAGCGGGCAGATCCAGGCGGTCGGCTTCACCCTCTACATGGAAATGCTGGAAAGGGCCGTGAAAGCCATCCAGAAAGGCGAACAGCCGAACCTGGAACAGCCGCTGGGCGGTGGTCCGGAGATCAACCTGCGGCTGCCGGCGCTGATCCCCGAGGACTACCTGCCGGACGTGCACGCGCGGCTGATCCTCTACAAGCGCATCGCCAACGCCGCCGACGAAGACGGGCTGAAGGAGCTGCAGGTGGAGATGATCGACCGCTTCGGCCTGCTGCCCGAGCCGACCAAGAACCTGGTGCGCCTGACCCTGCTCAAGCTGCAGGCCGAGAAACTCGGCATCGTCAAGATCGACGCCGGGCCGCAGGGCGGACGCATCGAGTTCTCCGCCGACACCTCGGTCGACCCGATGGTGCTGATCAAGCTGATCCAGGGACAGCCCAACCGCTACAAGTTCGAAGGCGCCACGCTGTTCAAGTTCCAGGTGCCCATGGAACGCCCGGAGGAGCGCTTCAACACCCTCGAGGCCCTGCTGGAGCGCCTCGCGCCCAACGGATAAGGATGCCGCATGTCGTCGCTACGCTGTCTCGCCCTGCTGGCCATGCTGGTCGCGCCCCCGGCATTGGCGGATACGCTGTACCGGGTCGAGCTGCTCCTGTTTCGCCACGGCGCGCCGCTGGAAGCCAGCCAGCGTGCGCCCTACGACTGGATGCGCGACGCGCTCCCACTCGCGGCTGCGAACGAGCGCGCGCCGACTCTCGGCGAAGTGGCAGCCAGGCTGGAGGCCAGCGACGGCTATCGGGTGCTGCTGCACCAGGCGTGGCAGCAGCCGCTCGGCGAGCGCGGCGTGCGGCTTGCCTTCAGCCAGGGCGAGCCACATTTCGAGCATTTCCCCCTGCAGGGCGCCCTCGGCTTGCGCCAAGGCCGCTGGCTGGAGGTCGATGCACGCTTCTGGGTCAACCGCTTCGGCGAATACGGCCAGCTGCTCGGCAGCCAGTACCTGCGGCAGACGTTCCAGCTGCGGCCCGGGGAGCTGCGTTATATCGACCATGACAGCCTCGGTCTGCTGATCAAGGCGAGCCGCTGAAATGCCCGGCCGCTTTCTCGCCCATCTGCCGCCGACCTGGCGCCTGGCGTTTTCCGAGAACGCCCTGGCCCGGGGGCGGCAGTATGCCGAGGAGAATCGCGTCACCCTGGTGCGCGAAGACGAGCAGTTCGTCGAAGCGACCTGTCGCGGCTCGGGCGCCAAGCGCTATCGGCAGTCGCTGATGCTCGGCAAGGGCGACAGGCTCAGCTGCGTCTGCAGTTGCCCGGTCGGCCTGAACTGCAAGCATGCGGTGGCGGTCATCCTCCACCTCGAACGGCAGGCGCAGTATTCCCACGACGAGGCTCCCGGGCAGGCCGGCGACCAGTTGCCGGACACCGTGCGCCACTGGCTTTCGCAATTGCCCCGCGCGCTGGGTGACGATAGCCCGCAGGCGCCGTCGCAATGCCTGCATTACCTGATCAAGCCGGACGTGTATGTCGCGGTCTTCAAGGTGCGCCTGCGCAAGGATGGCTCGATCGCCTCACGCGAGCCATACCATGCCATGCGCGAGGCCGCCTTGCGCCAGCCGCGCTTCATGCAGCCGCTGGACCTGCACATCGCCGCGCTGCTGGCGTTCTCCCCCGGCAGCGGCAGCGGTTTCAGCCTCGGCGGCGAGAACGGCGGCGAAGCCCTGCGCCTGCTGCTGGAAAGCGGCCGCGCCTTTCTCGACTGGAATCGCCCGCCGCTCCAGTCAGGAAGGAAGCGTACGGCCCGCTTCGACTGGAGGCAGCGGCACGGCGCCTTCCAGCCCAACCTGGAAATGGACGGCGCCGCGGCCGAGGCGCTCACGGCCGTGGACCCGCTGTACTACCTCGACGAGGCATCCAACGAGATCGGCCTGATCGATCATGGCCTGTCGCCGTCGCTGGCCCGCCACCTGCTCGAAGCGCCTTCGGTGCCGCCCAGCCAGGCGGGGCTGTTCAGCCTGTCGCTCAACGAGATCGCCCCGCAGCTGCCGGCTCCCGCCAAGGCCGAGGAGCAACGCATCGATGATCTGCAACCCATCGCCCGCCTGGCGCTTGGCAGCCACCAGTCACTCGTCTACCAGCCGGCCAGCGGGCGGATGGTCAACGAGCAGCAGCATCGCGCCGGGCTCAGCTTCGTCTACGGCAACCGCGCCACGCACGGCAAGCTCAAGGGCGAACAGCACCTGCGCCAGGCCGAGGGCGGCCGCGTGCTCAGCATCGCCCGCCAGCCGGAAACCGAACAGGCACTGCGCCAACGCTTGCAGCAACTGGGCTTCCGCCCGGCCCTGCGCCAGAGCCAGGCCCTGCCCAAGGATTCGGCGGAAATGTTCGAGCTGCCGAGCGAAAGCGCCTGGCTGCACTTCGCCCAGGAGCAGTTGCCGGAACTGCGCCGGCAGGGCTGGCAGATCGCCATCCAGCCCGGTTTCGCCTACGACCTGGCGCCAGTGGACGACTGGTACGCCGAGCTGGACGAATCCCCCGAGCACAGTTGGTTCGACCTGCAACTAGGCATCATCGTCGAGGGCGAACGCATCAGCCTGCTGCCGGTCCTGCTCAACGTGATCCGCCGCAACCCCGCCCTGCTCGCCCCGCAGAACCTGGCCCAGCGGGCGGACGACGAAATGCTGCGGGTACCGCTCGGCAGGCACAGCGCGGTGGACGATCGCCCACTGCAGGTGCTGTTGCCCTTCGGCCGCCTGAAACCCATCCTCGCCACCCTCGGCGAACTCTACCTGCGCGACCAGCCGAGCGACGACAGCCTGCGCCTGCAGCGGCTCGATGCCGCGCGCCTGGGAACGCTCGAAGCGCTGCCGTTCGTCTGGCACGGCGGCGAGCAGTTGCGCGATTTCGCCCGCCGCCTGCGTGACTTCGCCCAGCAGCCCTGCGCGGCGCCGGAAAGCCTGAACGCCACGCTGCGGCCCTATCAGCAAGACGGCCTGAGCTGGATGCAGACCCTGCGCGCCCTCGGCGTGGGCGGCATCCTCGGCGACGACATGGGGCTGGGCAAGACCCTGCAGACCCTCGCCCACCTGCTGCTGGAAAAACAGGCCGGGCGCCTCGACCGCCCCTGCCTGGTGGTCATGCCCACCAGCCTGATCCCCAACTGGCAGGACGAGGCGGCGCGCTTCACGCCACAGCTGCGCGTGCTCACCCTGCACGGCAGCGCGCGCCAGCGGCACTTCGAGCGGCTCGCCGAGCATGACCTGCTGCTGACCACCTACGCCCTGCTGCCCCGGGACATCGAGCGGCTGGCCGAGCAACCGCTGCACCTGCTGGTGCTCGACGAGGCGCAGAACATCAAGAACGCCACCAGCAAGGCCGCCCAGGCCGCCGGCCGGCTCGATGCACGGCAGCGCCTGTGCCTGACCGGCACGCCGCTGGAAAACCATCTCGGCGAGCTGTGGTCGCTGTTCCACTTCCTCATGCCCGGCTGGCTGGGCGATGCCAAGGCGTTCAACCGGACCTATCGCACCCCCATCGAGAAACACGGCGACAGCGAGCGCCTGCAGCACCTGGTCGCCCGCATCAGGCCCTTCCTGCTGCGCCGGCGCAAGGAAGACGTGGCCCGCGAGCTGCCGCCCAAGAGCGAGATCGTCCATTGGGTCGAACTGAGCCCGGCGCAGCGCGACCTGTACGAGACGGTGCGCCTGGCGATGGACCGCAAGGTACGCGAAGAAATCGACCGCAAGGGCCTGGCACGCAGCCAGATCGTCATCCTCGAGGCCCTGCTCAAGCTGCGCCAGGTCTGCTGCGACCTGCGCCTGATCAAGCACGAGGCGAACCGGGCAGCGCGCGGCGGCAGCTCCGGCAAGCTGGAAAGCCTGCTGCAAATGCTCGAGGAGCTGCTGGCCGAAGGGCGGCGGGTGCTGCTGTTCTCGCAATTCACCTCGATGCTCGCGCTGATCGAGCAGGAACTGCAGCAGCGCGGCATTCCCTACGTGCAGATCACCGGCGAGACCCAGGACCGGCGCGACCCGGTGCGGCGCTTTCAGAGCGGCGAGGTGCCGCTGTTCCTGATCAGCCTCAAGGCCGGCGGCACCGGGCTCAACCTGACCGCGGCCGACACGGTGATCCACTACGATCCCTGGTGGAACCCGGCGGCGGAGAACCAGGCCACCGACCGCGCCCATCGCATCGGCCAGGACAAGCCGGTATTCGTCTACAAGCTCATCACCCGCGGCAGCGTCGAGGAAAAGATCCAGCAACTGCAGCAGCGCAAGGCCGAACTGGCCGCCGGCGTGCTGGACAGCGGCGCCCAGGGCGACTGGCAGTTGCAGCCAAGCGACATCGACGCATTGCTCGCGCCGCTGCCGGGCTGACGGCTGGAAGCTGGAAGCTGGAAGCTGGAAGCTAGAAGCTAGAAGCCCAAAGAGCATCGCCCCGAGGTCGGGCCTCCCACAAGAGCAGCCTGTGCACGCCGTCCC
>NZ_AZSV01000054.1:0-31076 GCF_000582595.1 Pseudomonas sp. BAY1663 | reverse complement strand
TCTGACTCTCACCAGGGACTGCGGCTTCAGCCTCCTACAGGGCCTGGTGAGCGCCTGCTGCTTGTGTGAGAAGCCCGAGCTTTCAAGCGTAGGGTGGATGACGGCGCAGCCTCATCCACGCGTCGGGTCCGGCTGCTGCCCAGTTCTTCGGAGCGAACGCCCGACACACCGGAACACGGTGGAAAACGCTTCGCGGCTTTCCACCCTACGAACTGTAGGAGCGCGCCCGCACAGCCCCTGCTTTTTGTAGGAGCCAGCTTGCTGGCGATCCGGAACCACATCAGGAGCATCGCCAGCAAGCTGGCTCCTACAGGGTCCCCGTCACTCTGCCAGCGGCTCGCCGGGACGCTGGCGCAACCAGCCCTGCGCCAACAACGAACACCCCCCATCCCAGCAACACCCCAAGCACGTTCGCCAGCATGTCCCAACGGGACGCCATCCGGTTCGGCAGGAAGCCCTGCCCCATCTCGATCAGCAGCGCAGCCGCCACCGTCAGCAACAAGCCCCAGAGAAAGGAAACCCGGGGAAAGGCCAGACGCAGGGTGAAGGCCAGGGCAGCGAATCCGAACAGGTGGTGCAGTTTGTCCTGCTGATCGAACAGTTGCGGAACGGGCTCGGATTTCAAGCCATTGAACAGCACGACTACCAGCACGATCAGAAAGGGCACGGCACGCAAATATGGCATAAGCGGACAACTCTCGTTCAGGACGCACCAATCTACAGTTGGCGGCCAGTGGACCAAGGCCAAAGCACTACGCAAGGACAGGCCTTGCCGCATACCTTCGCCACGCGGCCAATAGACAAACGAAACGGCACAAAGATCGCGGGCCGTTCGCCACTCGTCCTTGTCGGCATATTTCAGAAGCAATAAAAATGCCCGCACCTTTCGATGCGGGCATTCGTTACAACGGGGCGCGAAACGAGCGAAACCGCGGCTCAGGCGTCGGCCTTGCCGACCGCCGACTTGATCAACGTCTGCAGTTCGCCCTTCTCGAACATCTCGAGAATGATGTCGCTGCCGCCGACCAGCTCGCCGTTGACCCACAGTTGCGGGAAGGTCGGCCAGTTGGCGTACTTCGGCAGGTTGGCGCGAATTTCCGGGTTCTGCAGGATGTCCACGTAGGCGAACTTCTCGCCACAGCCCATCACCGCCTGGGTAGCGCGCGCGGAGAACCCGCACTGCGGGGCATTGGGCGAGCCTTTCATGTACAGCAGCACCGGGTTGTTGGCGATCTGTTCTTTGATGGTTTCGATGATATCCATGGAGTACCTCGGCTAGACACGGTTGCCGCGCATTGTAACGGAAATCCTTCCCGAAAGCCGAGCGAAGGACTCAGCTTTAATGGCGCTGCAAAGGCCGCCAATGCTGCGATTCAGGGCATTGCACCAGGCCGGGGCGAGATTTGCGCCTGCGCTTGGTTTCTGGATAAGATCGCGCCTTTCCCGTTTCGTCGCTCCCCGTGCGACCCCCAGTCGTCGGTCCCTCTTTTCCCCGGAAATCCCAGGACTGCACGCTGTGGCAATAAAGGTAGTTGATATGAGCGCAAGGCATTTTCTCTCACTCATGGACTGCACGCCCCAGGAGCTGATCGGCCTGGTCCGCCGCGGCATCGAGCTGAAGGATCTGCGCGAGCGTGGCATGCTGTTCGAACCCCTGAAGAACCGCGTGCTGGGCATGATCTTCGAAAAGGCCTCGACCCGCACCCGGCTGTCCTTCGAAGCCGGCATGATCCAGCTCGGCGGCCAGGCGATCTTCTTGTCGCCGCGCGACACCCAGCTTGGCCGCGGCGAGCCGATCAGCGATTCGGCCATCGTCATGTCGCGCATGCTGGACGCGGTGATGATCCGCACCTTCGCTCACTCGACCCTGACCGATTTTGCCGCGCACTCCAGCGTGCCGGTCATCAACGGCCTGTCGGACGACCTGCACCCCTGCCAGTTGCTGGCCGACATGCAGACCTTCCACGAGCACCGCGGCAGCATCACCGGCAAGACGGTGGCCTGGATCGGCGACGGCAACAACATGTGCAACACCTATATAGAAGCGGCGATCCAGTTCGATTTCCAGCTGAAGGTTGCCTGCCCCGAGGGCTACGAGCCCGACGCCGCGCTGCTGGCCCGCGCCGGCGACCGCGTGCAGGTGATGCGCGATCCACACGAGGCCGCCGCTGGCGCGCACCTGATCAGCACCGATGTCTGGGCATCGATGGGCCAGGAGGACGAAGTCGCCGCGCGCCTCGCCACCTTCCGTCCGTATCAGGTCGACCGCGCCCTGCTCGACTGCGCCGCCGAGGACGTGCTGTTCATGCACTGCCTGCCGGCGCATCGTGGCGAGGAGATCAGCGAAGACCTGCTCGACGACCCCCGCTCGGTCGCTTGGGACCAGGCGGAGAATCGCCTGCATGTACAGAAGGCGCTGCTCGAATTTCTCGTCGAGCCCGCCTACCACCACGCATGAAGAGCGAACCGCCGCTACTGCAACTGCGTGACCTGGCCTGCGGCTATGGCACGCAGAGCATCGTGCAGCACCTGAGCCTGCACCTGAATCGCGGCGATATCGGCTGCCTGCTGGGCCCCTCGGGTTGCGGCAAGACCACCACCCTGCGCGCCATTGCCGGCTTCGAGCCGGTGCATCAGGGCGAAATACAGCTGACGGACACGGTAATTTCCCGTGCTGGCTTCACCCTGGCGCCGGAGAAGCGCCGCATCGGCATGGTGTTCCAGGACTATGCCCTGTTCCCGCACCTCAGCGTGGCGGAAAACATCGCCTTCGGCATCCGCAAGCGCCCAGATTGCCAACGCATCGTCGCCGAGATGCTCGAGCTGGTGCATCTGCCGGCGCTCGGCAAGCGCTACCCGCACGAACTGTCCGGCGGCCAGCAGCAGCGCGTGGCGCTGGCTCGTGCTCTGGCCCCCGAACCGGCCCTGCTGCTGCTCGACGAGCCCTTCTCCAATCTCGACGTGGAATTGCGCCGGCGCCTCAGCCATGAGGTACGCGAGATTCTCAAGGCACGCAACACCAGCGCGATCCTGGTCACCCACGATCAGGAAGAGGCCTTCGCGGTCAGCGATCAGGTCGGCGTGTTCAAGGATGGCCGCCTGGAGCAGTGGGACACGCCCTTCAACCTCTATCACGAACCGCTGACGCCCTTCGTCGCCAGCTTCATCGGCCAGGGCTACTTCATTCGCGGCCAGTTGCTCGACCCGGAAACCGTGCAGACCGAGATCGGCATCATCCACGGCAACCGCGCCTACAACTGGCCGACGGGCAGCTCGGTGGACGTCCTGCTGCGCCCGGACGACATCGTCTATCGGCCGGACAGCCCGTTGCGCGCCCTGATCATCGGCAAGACGTTCCTCGGCGCCTCGACGCTCTACCGGCTGCAGTTGCCCACCGGCAACCAGTTGGTGGCCATCTTCGCCAGCCATGCCGACTACCCCACCGGCCAGGATGTGGGGATCGCCATCGCCGCCGATCATCTGGTGATATTCCCGGCCCAGGGCAGCGTCGCCGCCCGCGACACGCTCCCGGCGGTCGCCGCGACCCACTGAAGCCCACGACTTGAGCTTCGGCAGTCCAAGCAAGCCAGCGCACTACCGGTAGGAGCCAGCTTGCTGGCGATCCGGCGCCGTGAGAGAGCATCGCCAGCAAGGACCAAGCGCCCACCATGCACCGGCATCAGCCGTCCGCTCGCCCCTTCTGCCGCCGCAGCCGAAAGAACTCGCTGAGCACCGCGCCACACTCCTGCGCCAGCACCCCGCCCTCGACCAATACCCGATGGTTGAGAAATTCCTGCGCGAAGAACTGCCCACGGCTGACCACCACGCCGGCCTTCGGCTCGGTGGCGCCGTACACCACGCGCCGGATGCGCGAATGCACGATGAGCCCGGCGCACATGCTGCAGGGCTCCAGCGTCACGTACAGCGTGCTGCCCGGCAGACGATAGTTCTCCACGCTCAGCGCGGCCTCGCGGATCGCCACCATTTCCGCGTGGGCGCTGGGGTCGTGTCGGGAAATCGGGCAGTTGTAACCGCGCCCGATGACCTGGCCATCCTGCACCAGCACCGCGCCCACGGGCACCTCTCCCAGCACCGCGCCCTGCGCCGCCAACGCCAGCGCCTCGCGCATGAAACGCTCGTCCTGACCGCGATCGATGATCTGTGGTTTCTTCATGATTCCAACCATAGGACCCGCGCTACACCACCTCGATCGCGGCCATCAGGCCGGTTTCCATGTGATCGATGACATGGCAGTGGAACATCCAGACGCCGGGATTATCCGCCACCAGGGCGATTCGCGCCGTTTCATTCTTGCCCAGCAGATAGGTATCGGTGAACCAGGGATCGATCTTCCGGCGATTGGAGGCGAGTACCTTGAAGGCCATGCCGTGCAGGTGGATCGGATGCTGATACTGGCTGAGATTGCGCAATTCGAAGATATAGTGGCCGTCCCGCTTGAGGGTCGCGATCGGCCGTTCGGCACAGCTCTTGTCGTTGATGTCCCAGGCCTGGCCATTGATCTGCCAGAACGTGTAGGCGCCGCCCTGCTCGACGTCGGTCGACAGGTTGCCGGCCCATTCGAAATTGAAGCGCAGCGTCTCGGCGCGCTGCAGGTCCGGTTCGGCCACCGGATTGGCCGGCAGCGGCGGCGGCCAATCGCCTGCCGCTTCCTCGCTGGCCACCGAACGCAGGGTCGCCAGGCGCAGCGGCCCGTTGCGCAGCGACAGTTCCGTGCCGGCCACCGGCACCCGCAGCGCCAGTTCGATGCGCATACCCGGGCCCAGCCAGTACTCCTTGCCCAGCGGACGTGGCGCGACCGGATGGCCGTCCAGGGCATAGATGCGCGCCTCGCCATCCGGCAGGTTCAGCCGGTAGGTCAGCGTGTTGTCGAGGTTCAGCACGCGCAGGCGCACGACCTGCCCGGCCGGCAGATCCAGCGTCGGCCCGTGCTCACCGTTCACCGTCGACAGCACGCCGGGCGTGCCGCCACGCGCCGCCTCGCGGGGCACGCTGAACGCGGTGAAGGCCCCCTGTCTGTCGACGTGCCAGCTCTTCAGGCTCAGCGTGCGCTCATGACGGAAACCGCTCGGCTCGCGTTCCTCGACGATCAGCGGACCGACCAGCCCGCGCCCCAGCTGCTCGCCACTGGTGGTGTGCGGGTGATACCAGAAGCTTCCGGCATCGTGCAGTTGGAAGCGGTAATCGAAGAACTCGCCGGGCAATACCGGCAACTGCGACACATAGGGCACGCCGTCCATTTCCAGAGGCAGACGGATACCGTGCCAGTGAATGGTGGTCGGCTGCGGCAGACGGTTGATGAAGCGCACCCGCAGCCAGTCGCCCTGGCGGCCGCGCAGCTCCAGGCCCGGCGCCTGGCCACCATAGGCCCAGGCGGGCGTCGAATGGCCCGGCACCAGCTCGACATCGAGCGGCGCGGCGATCAATTCATAGTCGTGCGTGGTGACATCAGCGGGACGCCCGAGCCAGTAGCGTACGCCCCCAACGCCTGCGCCGGCGACGCCCAGCCCGACCAGGCCAGTGAGTATCTGTCTGCGGGTAAACGGCATGATCCCCGGAAATCCCTTGCGATGAAGACGACATAGTTTCTCATTAACGCTTGGGATTGTGCGACCGTCGCCGCTCCGAAGGCTGTGTCCGATGGCCGCAACGAGGCGTGCCACGCAGGAAGCGCTCGCTCAGGAACGCGCCCAGAACAGCAACAGCAGGCCGGCGGCGATCAGCAGCGCACCGCTGCAGCGGCGCCAGCCCTCGCCCAGGGGCAGCAGCTTTTCCGCCAGTACCAGCAGGCTGAGCAGCGCCATGCCCCACAGACTCATGGCCCCCACCACCAACAGCACGAGCATCAACGCCCAGCAGCAGCCCAGGCAATAAAGGCCATGCCGCAGGCCGGTCAGCCAGGCGCCGGCCAGCCCCGGACGGGCATGATGCTGCAGGAAGCCTAGCGGGCTCTGGCAATGCCGCAGACAGGCGGCCTTGGCCCGACTCAGCTGGTACAGGCCGGCCACCAGCAGGACCAGGCCACCCAGCGCCGGCGGCAGGCGCAGGCGCATCGGATCGAGCACACCGACATGCTCGCCGAGCGCCTGCAAGCCGCTCAGCAACAGGGCAAAGCCGGACCACACCAGCACGTAGGCGGCACAGAACAGCCAGAGCCGGGCGGTCCGCTGCCGGTCTCTCAGTACGCAGCGACGATAGAGCAGGATCATCGGCAGAGCCGCCGGCAACATCATCGCCTGCATCATCGTCAGCCACATGCCCAGGACGAACAGCCCCTGCGGGGAAAACCAGTCGGTAGGCGGCATCTGCATATCGCCCATGGCCGCCATGAGCGACGCTTCGCGCGCCGACCAATACCAGGCCAGCGCGCAGAGCGCGAGTATGCCGCTACCGGCGGCCGCCGCGCCCCAATCGATGCGGCTAGGCGCGAATGATGCCATTGGGTCCCATATGCAGGTCGTAGAGCATGGCATTGCTGCCGGCATACTCCAGGGCGATGGCACCCGAGGTCTTGAACTCGGCGCTGGCGCAATCGGCCTCGCCGAATTCGAAGCCTCCGGCAGCACCATCCGCGCCCGATGCGGCGAGCCGTCCACTGGATTGAGGATGGGCTCGACCTTGCCCTCGATCAGGCCGGGTACGCGGATGCTGGCGGTCAGCGAGTCCCGATCGCTCAGTACCTCGACCGGGACGAACAGTGGCTCGTGCATGGTCGACAGCGTGCTGGCGAAGATCGCGAAGAGCGCCGTCGGCTCCTGTTCCTGGCCGCTAAGGATGGTCAGCAGCGCCTGGCGCTGAGGCTCGCTGGCACGCTCGTCGATGAATGCCTGGCATTGCCCGTTTCCTTCATGGATCGCCCCTGGCCAGGCGAAGGTACAGGCCACGTGCAGATCGTCGAGCGAGGTCTCGCCGAAATGCCCCTCGACGATGTGGAAGCCGACCGCCGCCTCGCATTTGCCATCCGTCGGAGGTGCGTTGAACTGACAGGGGCAGCCATAGTTGCAATTGCACAGGTCCACACCGGGGCCGTGCAGACGCCAATCGGTATAGGTGGCCATGATCATCTCCTCACCGAGCGGAACGCTCTTCTATCAGCTTACGGTGCGCAGCGGCGGGCATTAGACGGAATCGGCATCTGGCCATCCGGGCTGAGCCACGAGCCGAATAACCCTCGCTCGCGCACCCATGGGCAAGGCGGAATCGAGGCATCGGTCGTACATCTCGATTCGGCGAACTACCGCAAGCGTTGCAGCAGCTCTGCCGTTCGATCGGTCCGAGCATCCCGCCTTGCCGCCCAGAACGGCAAGGCGGCCACGGTGAAGGCCATTCGAGAAGAATTCCCGGACGCAGCGGGCGGCGGATGGAGCACCCGGTCGCCGGAGAGCGGGAAGCCCCGACGCGGGTATCTCGATGCAGGACGTGGCGGCAGCGCTCACCACGTCAAGGTGAAGGTAAGACGGCTAGATGAAGGTTTGCCGTGAGATGCCACGGGGAAGGCGGTTGCGCCCCGGCAGTTGCTCAAGACGTTTCTGCCATTCGGCGCGAGGTGTCAGGACGGCCGCCGGCTTCGCAACCGCTGCACTCGCTTTCGCAGCTTTTGCAGCAGCTCTGAGCTCGGCAAGGCTGGGTGTCTTGCGCACCGGCTCATTGGCCCCTTTCTCAATGACGCGAAGGCAGAGCTTGCACGAAACCTGCGTTTGTTCCCGAGAGCTGTTCAGCCTGGATCCGGTTCGCCCACATGCGACATGCTCATTGGACGCGGAGTAATGAATCACCAACGTATTGTCTCCTGGATTTTGGGGCGCGGGATTCTACACCCTCCGTCTCCATATGCGACCCCGGCAGTAGCTTGCCGATGCCAGGATGCCGCATACGAGAAACCTTCCCAGGGTTCAGGCAGAGCCGGCAAAGGCGCGAGACCACGGCATTGGCCTGGCCCTCATGGGCCCGCTACAGCGGCGGTTACGGCATCGATGGCAGCGAGGTAGGCAGGTCAATGACCACATCCGGCGCAGCCGCCGCAATCGCATCGCGGACCGCTTGGCGAAACGAAGGCATCGACGATGGCCGCAGAGGCGCCAAGCTCGCGCAGGAGATCGGCGCCCGGCCCGCATCATCCCGATGACCCAGGGTGCACAGCGCGCGCACCAGGGGAAGGCCCACCGCACCGGTGGCGCCAGCAACAAAGACTCTCATGAGAGGAACGCCTTCGTAGTGCGAGCGCCGCGGTGCGCTTCGCTCAGTTCTTGATTGCCGCCTGAGGCGTGTTGCGAAAGCTGATCGCCATGCGGTTGAAGGCGTTCATCAGGCTGATCGCGATCGTGAGGTCGACCAGCTCTTTCTCACCGAAAAACTCACGCGCAGCCTGATAGGCGTCGTCCGGCACTCCGGTCTGGGCCACACGCGTCACCATCTCGGCCCAGGCCAGCGCGGCACGCTCGGTGTCGCTGAAGAGATTGCCACCTTCCGCCCAGGCCTGCACCAGGGCGAGCTTTTCGATCGCCACGCCCTTCTTCATCAGGTCTCGGGTGTGCATGTCGAGGCAGTAGGCGCAGTTGTTGATCTGCGAGACGCGCAGATAGACAAGCTCCACCAGCTCGGCGGGCAGGCCGCTCTGCATGACATAGCCATAGACCCCGCCGAGGGCCTTGGCGCCGTTCGGCGCAATCTGGTTGTAGTCCAGTCGTTTGCTCATGTTGCTCTTCCCTCGAAGGTCATTTAGTGGGAGTGGTCAGCGGGTTGTCGCCGGTGTCGAGGACGAAGACCGCGAGCAGCTTCGCCGGCTCGATCTTGCTCGCGTTGCGGCTGATCGAATGGCGCGCGTTCGGCGGTTCGGCAAAGCTCTCGCCGGCCTGATAGATGCGCGTCTCGCCATCGTTCACCTTCGACTCGATCGCGCCCGAGATCACATAGGCGTAGATGAAGGCCGACTTCGCGTGGGTGTGAGCCGGGGAAGCCGCGCCGGGCGCATAATCGACTTCCACGGCGATCAACGACTTGCCGGAAAGATTGGGAATGGGCTGCTCGAAGTTCTGGGTGACGCTTTCGGCCTGGGATTCGTGAGCCAGGACCGACGACGCGCTGGCAATTGCGAGGGCCGCGCAGGTAGCGGTAAGGATGGATCGCATCTTCATGGGCTTTCTCCTGATTGCCACATGGAAGATAGCGCCGCACTGACCCATAAAAAAGAACCAAAAATGCGAAAAAATACTGTACTACTACCGCATGACGAAGCCCCTGAACCTGAACCTCGACCGCTCCGCCAGGACGCCGCTCACCGAGCAAATCCGGCGCGGCATTGCGACCGCGATCGAAAGCGGCGTGCTGGAACCGGGCGCGCGCCTGCCCTCCTGGCAGGACCTCGCCGCCCAGCTCGGCGTCGCCCGGGGCACCGTGCAGGTGGCCTATGAGAAGCTGGATGCCGCCCAACTGATCGTCGCGTCCCGAGCGAGTGGAACCCGCGTCGCCCCGCGTCCTCGCGCGGTGGTGAAGAGCGAACCACCGCCGGCCCCTGGATCATTCCTGGATATCTACCAGGAGATGACCCAAGGGCCGGCCCTCTTCCAGATGGGCGTCCCGGCAACGGAGACCTTTCCGGCCACGCTCTTCGCACGCATCCGCGCCAATGCGGTGCGCGCCGAAGCGAGCGCGGCGCCCCGCTATCCGGACCCGCGCGGCGAGCTCGAACTCAGGCGTGAGATCGCCGGATACCTCGCCATCGCCCGCGGCATCGCCTGCTCGCCGTCGCAGATCATCGTCACCGGTGGCTATGCTGCGGGACTGGGACTGGCGCTCCGCGTGCTGGGCCTCGAAGGCGAGAAAGCCTGGATGGAAGAGCCGGGCTTTCCGTTCACCCGCAAGGGGCTCGAGCTTGCTCGATTGTCTCTCTCGCCGATCCCTGTCGATGCGGACGGCATCGACATCGACCATGGTCTGCGCCACGCCCCCGATGCCAGGCTGGTGGTGGTGACGCCCGGGCAGCAGGCGCCGCTCGGAGCGACCTTGTCACTCGAACGGCGTCTGCGCCTGCTCGACTGGGCCGCCGCGAGCGGGGCCTGGGTCATCGAGGACGACTATCTGAGCGAGCTGCAACTGGCCGGGCGGGCCGCGCCGGCGCTGGCATCGCTCGATCGCGCCGGGCGGGTCATCCACATCGGCTCGTTCAGCAAGACGATCAGCCCGACACTCCGCCTTGGCTTTATCGTTGCGCCAGTCGACCTCGTGGCCCGCTTCGCCGACGTCGCAGCCTGTCTCGCCCCGCCGCCCGGGCCGTCCACGCAACTCGCGACCGCGGAATTCATGCGCGAAGGCCATTATCTGCGCCACCTGCGCCGGTTGAAGCGCGCCTATGCCAGCAAACGGGACGCTATGCTGGCGGAGCTTCGGCCCCGTTTCGACGCCGATGACCTCATGCCGACGGGCCTGGCCGTCCTGCTGCGGTTGCCCGACGGCAGCTCGGATCTCAGCATTGCGCGTGAGCTGCTGGCTCTCGGCATGTTTCCGGCTCCGCTCTCGGCTTGGTATGCCTCTGCGCAGAGCAGCCGGTCCGGACTCCTGTTGGGCGTGGCGACCTCGCCAACCAAGGAACTCGCGAAAGCCTGCGATCGCCTGGTCGATATCGTCCGGCGTCTCGGCTGCGACCCGCGCCCATGAAAAAACCGGCCTAAGCCGGTTTCTTCATGCAGCGTTGCGGGATCATTCCCACTCAATGGTCGCCGGCGGTTTGCTCGACACGTCGTAGGTGACGCGGGAGATGCCTTCGATCTCGTTGATGATACGGTTGGAGACCTTCTCCAGCAGCTCGTAGGCAGGTGCGCCCAACGCGCGGTCATGAAGTCGATGGTTTCCACCGCGCGCAGGGCGACGACCCAGGCGTAGCGGCGGCCGTCGCCGACCACACCGACCGATTTCACCGGCTGGAACACCACGAAGGCCTGGCTGGTCTTGTGGTACCAGTCGAAGTTGCGCAGTTCCTCGATGAAGATGTGGTCGGCACGGCGCAGCAGGTCGGCGTATTCCTTCTTCACCTCGCCGAGGATGCGCACGCCCAGGCCCGGGCCCGGGAAGGGGTGGCGGTAGACCATGTCGTAGGGCAGGCCCAGTTCCAGGCCGATCTTGCGCACCTCGTCCTTGAACAGCTCGCGCAGCGGCTCGACCAGTTGCAGGTTCATTTCTTCCGGCAGGCCGCCGACGTTGTGGTGCGACTTGATCACGTGGGCCTTGCCGCTCTTGGCGCCGGCCGACTCGATGACGTCCGGGTAGATGGTGCCCTGGGCGAGGAACTTGATGTTCTCCAGCTTGCTGGCCTGGGCGTCGAACACGTCGATGAAGGTGCGGCCGATGATCTTGCGCTTCTTCTCCGGGTCGGCTTCGCCGGCCAGGTTGGCGAGGAACTGCGCCTCGGCATCGGCGCGGATCACCTTGACGCCCATGTTCTCGGCGAACATGGCCATCACCTGGTCGCCCTCGTGCAGGCGCAGCAGGCCGTTGTCGACGAACACGCAGGTCAGCTGGTCGCCGATGGCCTTGTGCAGCAATGCGGCGACCACCGAGGAATCCACCCCGCCGGAAAGGCCGAGCAGCACGTTGGCATTGCCGACCTGGGCGCGCACCTGGGCGATGGCGTCCTCGACGATGTTGGATGGCGTCCACAGCGCCTCGCAGCCGCAGATTTCCAGGGCGAAGCGCGACAGGATGCGCCCGCCTGGCGGGTGTGGGTCACTTCCGGGTGGAACTGCACGCCGTAGTAGCCGCGGGTGTCGTCGCCCATGGAGGCGATCGCGCAGCTCGGCGTGCTGGCGAGGATGTGGAAGCCGGCCGGAATCTCGGTGACCTTGTCGCCATGGCTCATCCAGACGTCGAGGCCGAACACGCCGTCGTCGTCCATGTGGTCCTCGATGCCGTCGAACAGCTTCGACTTGCCGACCAGGTCGACGCGCGCATAGCCGAACTCGCGGATATCCGAGCCCTGCACCTTGCCGCCGAGCTGCTCGGCCATGGTCTGCATGCCATAGCAGATACCGAACAGCGGCACGCCGAGGTCGAACACCACCTGCGGCGCGCGCGGGCTGCCTTGCTCATGGACCGACTCCGGGCCACCGGCGAGGATGATGCCGCGCGGAGCGAAGGCACGGATATCCTCTTCGCTCATGTCCCATGGGTGCAGTTCGCAGTAGACGCCGATCTCGCGCACACGGCGGGCGATCAATTGGGTGTATTGCGAACCGAAGTCGAGGATCAGGATGCGGTGGGCGTGAATGTCAGGATGAGACATGGTGGCTTTCCTTCGGAAAGAGCTTGAAGCTGAAAAGCCGGAAGCTGGAAGTGAAAGCCGGAAGTCATCGCTTCCGGCCCCAGCTTCCAGCTTCCGGCACCTGTTGAGTCAACCGATCAGCCGACCCGGTAGTTCGGCGCTTCCTTGGTAATCTGCACATCATGCACGTGCGACTCGGCCATGCCGGCGCCGGTGATGCGGACGAACTGCGGCTTGGTGCGCATCTCGTCGATGGTGGCGCTGCCGGTGTAGCCCATGGATGCGCGCAGGCCGCCCATCAGCTGGTGGATGATCGCCGCCAGCGAGCCCTTGTACGGCACGCGGCCTTCGATGCCTTCGGGCACCAGCTTCTCGGCACCGGCGGAGGAGTCCTGGAAGTAGCGATCCGAGGAACCCTGGGCCTGGGACATGGCGCCCAGCGAGCCCATGCCGCGGTAGGCCTTGTAGGAACGGCCCTGGAACAGCTCGATCTCGCCCGGCGCCTCTTCGGTGCCGGCGAACATCGAGCCCATCATCACCGCGTTGGCGCCGGCGACGATGGCCTTGGACAGGTCGCCGGAGAAGCGGATGCCACCGTCGGCGATCATCGGCACGCCGGTGCCTTCCAGCGCCGCGGAGACGTTGGCGATGGCGGAAATCTGCGGCACGCCGACGCCGGCGACGATACGGGTGGTGCAGATCGAGCCCGGGCCGATACCGACCTTGACCGCGTCGGCGCCGGCCTTGACCAGGTCCAGCGCGGCTTCGGCGGTGGCGATGTTGCCGCCGATCACCTGAACCTGCGGGAAGTTGTCCTTGACCCAGCGTACGCGCTCGATCACGCCGCGCGAGTGGCCGTGGGCGGTGTCCACCACCACCACGTCGACCCCCGCCGCGGCCAGCGCCTCGACGCGGGCGCCGGTATCGGCGCCAGTGCCGACCGCCGCGCCGACGCGCAGGCGGCCCTGGCTGTCCTTGGAGGCCAGCGGGTAGGTCTTGGCCTTCTCGATGTCACGGAAGGTCACCAGCCCGCGCAGGTTGAAGCTGCCGTCGACCACCAGCATCTTCTCGATGCGGTGTTCGTAGAGCTTGGTCTTGATCTCTTCCAGGCCGGTGCCTTCGAGCACGGTGACCAGCTTGTCCTTGGGCGTCATGATCGCCGCCACGGAGTCGCCGGCATTCGGCGTGAAGCGCAGGTCGCGGCCGGTGACGATGCCCACCAGCTCCTTGCCGGACACCACCGGGAAGCCGGAGAAGCCCAGCTCGTGGGCCTTGCGCAGCAGGTCGCTGATCTTGGTCTCCGGGGTCACGGTGACCGGGTCGTGGACGATGGCCGTCTCGTGGCGCTTGACCTTGCGCACCTCGGCGGCCTGCTGCTCGATGCTCATGTTCTTGTGGATGATGCCGATGCCGCCTTCCTGCGCCATGGCGATGGCCAGGCGGGCTTCGGTGACGGTGTCCATGGCTGCGGAAACCAGCGGAATGTTCAGCTCGATTTCGCGGGTCAGGCGGGTTTTCAGGCTGACATCCTTCGGCAGAACCTCGGAATAACCCGGGATCAGGAGAACATCGTCGAAAGTCAGGGCTTCTTGGCTGATACGCAGCATGGCGGGGGCTCCCAGGCGGGAAAAAGGAAGCGCGGCATTATACCCACGCACCTCCTTGCGCTCAATGCGGATGTGAGCGGCGGCGCGAACGACGGCAGGCGCCGCCTCTCCGGAGTGACTGCCCGGTCACGGATGATCGATCACCAGAGCCACCGCAAAGCCCAGACGTTCGGCGAACTCGTCGAGAAAGGCCTGTTCGAAGCCGGCCTCGCCCCAGCCGTTGAAGATGAAGCCGAGGTTGGAGAAGGCGCAGGCCGGGATGAACAGGAAGCCGTTGATGTCGTCCTCGAAGCCGCATTCCGGGCAGCTGAAGTTGTCGGTCTGGCCGGGCATCCAGTCATCCAGGCTCTCGAACAGCGCCTCGCCGATTTCCCGGCGGCACTCGGGACAGCCGGCCTCCTCGGCGAAATCGCGGGTCGGCGTGTAGATGCAGCGCCGGGTGACGACCTCCAGACCGTTGATCGCCTCGCCGAACGGCAGCAGTTCCGGGTGCCGCACCACGTCGCGCGCTCCTGGGGCGATCGCATAGGCCATGCCGCCCACGCCGCGGCCGCAGGTGGTCGGCAGCGCCTCGACGATGCGGCGCTCGGCGAGCCAGCGCAGGATCACCCGCGCCCGGGGCTCATGCGCGGGAAAGGTGGAAATGCGCGGCACGATGATCGCTTGGCTGTGGCTCATGAACGGCTCGGACGGAAGGCGAAGGGCAGCGCGCAGCTTAATGCGCTGGCCGCCCAGGTCAATCGCGCCCGGTCGCCGGCGCCCTTCGCGCCTTTTTCCCGTATCATCGCCGCCATGCTCAAAGATCCTTTCCAGCGCCTCGGTCTCGACCGCGAAGTGCTCACCGTCAGCCAGCTCAACGGCCGCGCCCGGCTGTTGCTCGAGGACGTGTTCGCCCAGGTCTGGGTCGAAGGCGAAATATCCAATCTCGCCCGCCCGGCGTCCGGCCACATCTATTTCACCCTCAAGGACAAGAACGCCCAGGTGCGTTGCGCGCTGTTCCGGCAGAACGCTGCGCGAGTACGCCAGGCCTTGCGCGACGGCCTGGCGGTGCGCGTGCGCGGCAAGGTTTCGCTGTTCGAGGGTCGCGGCGACTACCAACTGATCCTCGACAGCGTCGAACCGGCCGGCGATGGCGCGCTGCGCCTGGCCTTCGAGGCGCTGAAGGAAAAGCTCGCCGCCGAGGGTCTGTTCGCCGCCGAGCGCAAGGCCGCCCTGCCCGCCCATCCGCGGCGCATCGGCATCGTCAGCTCGCCGACCGGCGCGGTGATCCGCGACATCATCTCGGTGTTCCGCCGCCGCGCGCCGCAGGTCGAGCTGACCCTGATCCCCACCGCGGTACAGGGCCGCGAAGCCACCGGGCAGATCGTCCGTGCCTTGCAGCTGGCCGACGCCCAGGGTTTCGATGCACTGATCCTGGCCCGCGGCGGCGGCTCGCTGGAGGACCTCTGGTGCTTCAACGAGGAAGCCGTGGCACGCGCGGTGGATGCCTGCGCCACGCCGATCGTCAGCGCCGTGGGCCACGAGACCGACGTGTCGATCGCCGATTTCGTCGCCGACGTGCGCGCGCCGACACCCTCGGCGGCCGCCGAGCTGCTGGCGCCCAGCAGCGCCGACCTCCAGCAGCGCCTGAACGGCCTGCAGCAACGCCTGCTGCTGCGCATGCGCGACCGCCTGCACCGCGATGCCATGCGTCTGGAGAGCCTGACCCGGCGCCTGCGCCATCCCGGCGAGCGCCTGCAGCAACAGGCCCAGCGTATCGACGATCTCGAACAGCGCCTGCTGCGCGCCATCGACCGGCGCCTGTGCAGTGGCCAGGAACGCCTGGCGCGCCTAGACACGCGCCTCGCCGCACAGCATCCGGGGCGCACGCTGAAACTGCTGCGCCAGCGCCTCGAGCATCTCTCCGAGCGCCTGCCGCGGGCGATGCAAGCCTCGCTGAACGGCCGGCGCCAGCAGCTGCAGGGCCTGGTGCAGACGCTCCATATCGTCAGCCCGCTGGCCACCCTCGGCCGTGGCTACAGCATCCTGCTCGACGAACGCGGCCAGGCGATCCGCCGCGCCAGCCAGGCGCACCCCGGCCAACGGCTCAAGGCCCGGCTCGGCGAAGGCGAGCTGGAGGTCAGGGTGGAAGACAATCATCTCGAGCCGGTCACGCTGCCGCTGCTTTAAAAGCACCAAAAACATCGCCCCGAGGTCGGGCCTCCCACAAAGGCAGCCGGTGCACTCCGAACCCGGTGGGAGGCGCGACTTCGCGGCGATGCAGGCCGCAGGCCTGCCAAACATCGTCCCCTTTCCCTCGCCAGGCGTTTACGCGAGGATGAGCCATCCCTCCCAGCGGAACCCCCCATGCCACGTACCGTCGTCCTGCTGCTGTCCCTCGCCTTTGCCCTTCCCGCCCATGCCGAAGGCTTCATCACCCGCCTGCTGAACAAACCGGTGCCCGGGGGCGTTGCCGTCATCGCAGCCGGGCATGGTCCGCAGGCGCCGCAGGTGCGCTACCAGGACAAACCGGCGCTGGTGATCAAGGAAGACGGCCAGCGCTGGATCGCCATCGTCGGCATCCCACTCACGGTGCAACCCGGCGAGCAGCAGCTGCAGGTCGACGGCCGCCCGCAGCGCTTCCGGGTCGACGCCCGCGAATACCGCGCGCAGCACATCACGCTGAAGAACCAGCGCCAGGTCAATCCGAACCCGGACGATCTCAAGCGCATCGCGCGCGAACTGGACGAGCAGACCCGCGCCTATCGCCAGTTCAGCCAGAACCAGCCGAGCAACCTGCTGTTCGACCGGCCGGTGGACGGCCCGCTGTCCTCGCCGTTCGGTCTGCGCCGCTTCTTCAACGGCGAGGAGCGCAACCCGCATTCGGGGCTGGACTTCGCCGCCAAGGCCGGCACGCCGATCAAGGCACCGGCCGCCGGCACGGTGACGCTCGTCGGCGACTACTTCTTCAACGGCAAGACGGTCTTCCTCGACCACGGCCAGGGGCTGATCAGCATGTTCTGCCACCTGTCCGCGGTCGACGTGAAGGTCGGCGACCGGCTCGGCCGCGGCGAGGTGCTCGGCAAGGTGGGCGCCACCGGCCGCGCCACCGGGCCTCACCTGCACTGGAACGTGAGCCTCAACGACACCCGGGTCGACCCGGCCATCTTTATCGGCGCGTTCAAGCCCTGAACGCATCACCACGAGGAATGACAGCGATGCGCATCAAAGCCACGGAATCCACCCTGCTGGTCGTCGATATACAGGAACGGCTGTTCCCGGCGATCCTCGACGGCGCCGCCATGGCCGAGCACACCGCCTGGCTGCAACAGGTCGCCCGGCAGGTCGGCGTACCGGTGCTGCTCACCGAGCAGTACAGCAAGGGCCTCGGCCTCACCGTCGCGCCCCTGCGCGAGGGCGTGGACGAGGCGGCGATCCTCGAGAAGCTGCACTTCTCCGCGGCCGGCGACGGCGAGCTGTTCAAGCGTCCCGGTGGCGAGCGTCGACAGTTCGTGGTCTGCGGCTGCGAGACCCATGTCTGCGTCCTGCAGACGGTGCTCGACCTGCTGGCGCGGGACCATGAGGTGTTCGTCGTCGAAGAGGCGGTCGGTTCGCGCCGCGCCTCGGACAAGGCGCTGGCACTTGCGCGCATGCGCCAGGCCGGCGCGGTGATCGTTTCGCGGGAGATGGTCGCCTTCGAATGGATGGAGCGCGCCGGCACCGAGCTGTTCAAGCGCATCAGCCGCGAATTCATCCGCTGAATCGCCGCGGACGCAACAGCCGGCTGGGCGTCTCCATGCGGCTTTGCTAAGGTCGCGCCCCAGCGGCCCTTCCCGCCGCCCCACAACCCGATGGAGCCCCCATGACTGACGACCTGGCCGGCTGGCTGGACTGGCTCAGAGCCCACCCCGAACTGCAGACGCTGCTCGCCAGCGCGACCCTGCTCCTCGCCGCGTGGTTGTCCAACTGGATCGTCAAGCGCATCCTGGTACGCGGCCTCTACCACCTACTGCGACATGTGCGCGATACCCAGCTGCAGGACTTCGGCGTCATCAAGCGTTTGTCGAACATCGTCCCGGCGCTGGTATTGTCGCTCGGCGTCGGCACCGTTCCGGGACTGCCGGACGCCGCGGTGACGGTGGTCCGCAACGTCTGCGGCGGCTTCATCGTACTGACCGTCGCCCTGGCCCTCGGCGCGGTGCTGGACATCGTCAACCTACTCTACCAGCGGCGCTCGGACGCCCACCTGCACCCGATCAAGGGCTACCTGCAGGTGGTGAAGATCGTGCTCTACGCGATCGCCACCATCCTGATCATCGCCACCCTGATCGACCGCTCGCCACTGATCCTGCTGTCCGGCCTCGGCGCCATGGCCGCGGTGCTGATGCTGATCTTCCAGGACACCCTGCTGTCGCTGGTGGCCAGTGTGCAGATCACCTCCAACGACCTGATCCGCGTCGGCGACTGGGTGGAGATGCCGCAGCTCAATGCCGACGGCGACGTGATCGACATCGCCCTGCACACGGTCAAGGTGCAGAACTGGGACAAGACCATCACCAGCATCCCGACCAAGCGCTTCATCTCCGATTCGTTCAAGAACTGGCGCGGCATGCAGGAGTCCGGTGGCCGGCGAATCAAGCGCAGCCTCTACCTGGATCAGCAGAGCGTGCACTTCCTCGATGCCGAGGAGCGCAAGCGACTGTATCGCTTCAGCCTGCTGGAGGACTATCTGGTCAACAAGCGCCAGGAGATCGATGCCTGGAACGCCAAGCTCGCCGAGCGTGGCCAGGAGCCGGTCAATACCCGCCGCGTCACCAACATCGGCACCTTCCGCGCCTATGTCGAGCGCTACCTGCGCAGCCACCCGGCATTCACCAGGGCATGACGCTGATCGTCAGGCAACTGAGCCCGACCGCCGATGGTTTGCCGCTGGAAATCTACTGTTTCACCAATACGGTGGCCTGGACGCAGTACGAGGCGATCCAGTCGGACATCTTCGACCACCTGCTGGCGATCCTGCCGGAGTTCGGCTTGCGCGTGTTCCAGCACCCCAGCGGGGCGGACATGCGCGAGTGGCGCCAATCGCTGGAGCCGCACGACGCACCGGCATTGCACCGGTCGGCGGGGCATTCGGTGGAAATGACCAGTCAATCGTAGGTTGGCGCTGAGGCACGAGGCATGGCGCGGCGCCGAGCGCTGCCCATTGCCTCATCCCTGAAGCCAGCGCCATGAGCCGCACCACAGCGCCCCGCGCCTCAGCGCCAACCTACGTCCGGAGTGGGGATGAGACGGCATCCCCACTCTTGCAGCGGTTGTGCCGGATCAGAAGCTCATGTCGACGCGCGCCCAGTAGGTACGCCCCGGCTCGTTGACGCGGCTGGTGGCATCGAGCCCATAGTCGGCGAAGCCGGCACTGCCGGCCAGGTTGAGGTGCTCGCTGTAGTTCTTGTCCAGCAGGTTGTCGACGCCAGCGCTGAGCTTGAAGTGCTTGTTCAGCCGATACGCGCCATTGACCGCCAGTACGCCGAACCCGGCGCTCTCGTCGAAGTCCTTGCCGACCACGGTGCCCTGGTTCTCGGCCACCCGGTTCTGCGCCGCGACCACACGCCAGAGCGCGCTGGTGCTCCAGTTGTCACGCTCGTAGGTGAGGCCCAGGCGCCCTTCCAGCGGAGGGATCTGCGGCATGGCGCGATCGTCGCTGCGGTTCTCGCCCCAGGCGTAGGCCAGGCTGGCATCGCCCTTCCAGTTGGGGGTGAAGCGATAGCTCGCGCCCATCTCGGCACCGGCGATGGTGGCGTCGATGTTGCTGACTTCGGCACGGATCATGTTGGGCATCGCCCCGGGCACGTAGCTGAACAGGATGTAGTCCTCGACCACACCGGCGTAGGCGGACACCCAGGCTTCCAGCGGCCCCTTGGCATACTGCAGGCCGATATCGAGCTGCGTGGTCTTCTCCGGGCGTACCGTGTCGAACGGCTGTACGGTGCCGACCGGCCCCGGGTTGGAGACGAACAGTTCCCAGTAGTCGGGGAAGCGCTCGGCATGGCCGAGGCCGGCATACCAGGTCGCCGGCAGGCCGGCGAGCTCTTCCTCGTAACGCACGAAGCCGCTGTACAGCGTGTCGCGGCGGGTTTCGCCGGCGGTGGGGTTGTCCCAGTCGCGCGAGACGATGGGCATGCTGGAGGTATCGTGGCTGCGGAAGAATGCGCGCTGGTCCTCGGCCTCGTGCAGGTCTATCCGCAGGCCGCTGACAATCTTCCGGGTCTCGCTCATGTCCCAGGTCAGCTCGCCGAACAGGCCGTAGCTGTGCAACATGGCGTCCGGTACCCAGGGCAGCGCATCGCTGCCAGCCGCAGTGACCATCTGGTTGGCGGCACCCGCCGGGTTCATCACCTTGCGGTGCTCGCTGCGTTGCGCGTCGACACCGGCCTTGAGTTCGACATCGGCCCACTGCCAGGTGCCGACCAGACGTCCGCCGAGCGTACGGCGATCCACTCGGGAAAGCGTCGGATTCGGCATCATCATCGAGGGCACGAAGTCGCGCAGGCTGTAGTTGTCCATGATGTGGTCGGCGTAGTTGTAGTAGACCTGCGCCTCCAGGCCGTAGAAGGTCTCGCCGATATTGGTCTTCTTGAAGCGCAATCCCAGGCTCTCGCGCTGGAACTGGCTGCCGTCCATGCCTCGTCCGGCATAGCGTGCGTAACCGTCACCACGGCCCGCGGTCAGCTCGACCAGGGTGTCGGCATCCGGCGTCCAGCCCAGGGCGACATCGGTGTTCCACTTGTCGTAGCGCGACGGCACGGTGTCGCCGTTGCCGTCCTCGTAGTCGTCGGCCTGCGAGCTGTTGGCCATCAGCCGCGCGTAACCCTGGCTATTGCCGGCGGCCGCATCGAGGTTGCGATCGAAACGCCCGTTGGAACCGGCCAGCAGGCTGCCATTGAGGCGGTAGTCGGGTTCGCTGAACTGTTCCGGCTCCCGTTCGAAGAGCACGGTGGCGGCCGAGGTGCCTGGGCCCCAGAGCACGGTCTGCGGTCCCTTGATCACCGTCAGCTTGTCGAAGGTGTCCGGGCTGATGTAGGAACTCGGCGAATCCATCCGGTTCGGACAGGCGCCGAGCATTTCGCCGCCGTTGCTGAGCAGCTTCAGCCGCGAGCCGAACATGCCGCGGAACACCGGATCGCCGTTCACCCCGCCGTTGCGCACGGCGGAAAAGCCCGGAATGGTTTTCAGGTAATCGGCGCCGTCGCTGGCCGGCATCGGCTGGCGCGGAATCTTCGGGTCGGTGACCACGGTCAGCGGCGATTGCTGGCCAACGCCAGTGATGACCATCGGCGCCAGCTCGACGGCGTCCGCCTGCTCGGCATGGCCGGTATGGTCGGTCTCGGCCGCCAGAGCGCCACCGGCAAGCATTGCCAGCAGCGCCGCATGGGCGAACTGCCAACGCAGACGGGATGGTTGAATCGAAAAACGGTCGGACAGGCGCGCACGCGCCTCATAGCCACGAATATTGCTGGGCATAGGTATTTCCACTTCTGCAGGTGTGTACAGCCGCGGCGAAGCGGCTCATGGGCAATCAGCAGTGGAAATACGGTGGAGCGCGCGGGTGGCCGCTGCTGCGGCGCAAGGCCGGCGGCAGCGGTTGCTCGGGGAGCGGCTGGAAGTAGCCGGGTTCATGACGGGGCAGGACCAGCGCGACGGAAAGCGTGAGCGGCGGGTTGACCGTCAGCAGTTCGCAGTAGCCGCAGAGCTCGAGCGCCGACAGCCATGCGGGCTCCCCCACCGCCTGCCGATGATGACCATGGGCGGACGGCGCAGGCTCGTGCCCGGCATGCTGATGATGGTGCTCGTTCGCCTGGGCGGCCTGAACGGCCGAATACAACGGCCCGACATGGATCATCAGCATGGCGAACAGGCCAAGCCAGATGCTCATTGTCGTTAGCCGTTTGCGTGACACCGATCGGTCCTTCAGTAAAGCGTGACTTGTACTGCGGGGTGCCGGGGATGATCGCATGCCTGCTTCAGGCACCACGCTGCGACATGAGGCCGCAATCCTCGCGAGCAAACAAGCACATGTTTTCGCGCGCATCGCAGCACGAAATTCTTCTTATTCTTCTATATTGGAGTTTTTCACCATTTTTCTTTCAACTCTTGCACGAGACAACCATAAAGCACTAACTTCGCACCATAACTCATTGAATCAGGCGAGCAGAAAAGCGGCTCGCCCGAAGAACGCTCGGGAAACCACCATGACCATGCTCAAGAATCCATCGAAAAAATATCGCGCCTTTCCGGCCATCGATATCCCCGATCGCACCTGGCCATCGAAGGCCATCACCCAGGCGCCGATCTGGCTCAGTTCCGATCTGCGCGATGGCAACCAGTCGCTGATCGAGCCGATGGATGCAGCGAAGAAGATGCGCTTCTTCAAGACCCTGGTGCAGGTGGGCGTGAAGGAAATCGAGGTGGGCTTCCCCTCCGCCTCGCAGACCGACTTCGACTTCGTCCGCGAGCTGATCGACGGTGGCCATATTCCCGACGACGTCACCATCCAGGTGCTGACCCAGGCCCGCGAGGACCTGATCACCCGTACCTTCGAGTCGCTCAAGGGCGCCAAGCGGGCCATCGTCCACTACTACAATGCCACCGCGCCGAGCTTCCGCCGCATCGTCTTCAACCAGGACAAGGCCGGCGTGGTGAACATCGCGGTCAGTGCCGCGCAGATCATCAAGCGCCTGGCCGCTGCCGCGCCGGAAACCGACTGGCGCTTCGAGTACTCGCCCGAGGTGTTCAGCTCCACCGAGACCGATTTCGCCGTCGAGGTGTGCAACGCGGTGATCGAGGTGTTCCAGCCGACGCCCGCGCAGAAGCTGATCCTCAACCTGCCGGCCACCATCGAGGCGGCCACGCCGAACATCTATGCCGACCAGATCGAATACTTCGGCCGCCGCATCGCCCGGCGCGACAGCGTGCTGATCAGCCTGCACACCCACAACGACCGCGGCACCGGCGTGGCGGCCACCGAGCTGGGCCTGATGGCCGGCGCCGATCGCGTCGAGGGCTGCCTGTTCGGCAACGGCGAGCGCACCGGCAACGTCGACCTGGTCACCGTGGCGCTGAACATGTACACCCAGGGCGTCGACCCGCAGCTGGACTTCTCCGACATCGACGCGGTGCGCAAGGTGGTCGAGGAATGCAACCAGTTGCCGGTGCACCCGCGCCACCCCTACGTCGGCGACCTGGTGCACACCGCCTTCTCCGGCTCGCACCAGGATGCGATCCGCAAGGGCTTCGCCCAGCAGGACCCGAACGGCCTCTGGGAAGTCCCCTACCTGCCGATCGACCCGGCCGATATCGGCCGCAGCTACGAGGCGGTGATCCGCGTCAACAGCCAGTCCGGCAAGGGCGGCATCACCTACCTGCTCGAACAGGAATACGGCATCAGCCTGCCACGCCGCATGCAGATCGAGTTCAGCCAGGTGGTGCAGAAGGAGACCGACCGCCTCGGCCTGGAAATGAGCGCCAAGCAGATTCATGCGCTGCTCGAAGCCGAATACCTGCAGGCCACCGCGCCGTACACGCTCAAGGGCCATCGCCTGCAGGAGGAGAACGGCACCAGTGCAGTGGACGTGGAGGTCGCGAGCGACGGTGAGACCGCCCACTGGCGCGGCATCGGCAAGGGCCCGCTGGAGGCGCTGGTCGCCGCCTTGCCGGTCAAGCTGGAGATCATGGACTACCACGAGCACGCCATCGGCGCCGGCAGCAACGCCAAGGCCGCGGCCTACATCGAGGTGCGCCTGGACGGCGAGCGACCGCTGCATGGCATCGGCATCGACGAGAACATCACCACGGCGAGCATCCGCGCCCTGTTCAGCGCGCTGAACCGCGCGGTGCGCGAGGCCGAAGCGAAGGCCGCCTGACCTCCACCGGCGAGCCTCCAGCGGGCTCGCCGCTTTTCCTGCGAAGGGGTGGGCCGGGCGGCGCTCCACTTCAGACCAGCAAAAGCCTACCCTAGGCTAAAGCCCACGAACCATCGCTTGTTGCACGAGCATCGGCCTCCAGCCCGCGCGTTGATTTGGAGCCGGGGGGACGCCGAGTCCTTGCCGGCGATCGCCGCCGCGGCTCGCCCGCAAGCGGGCGCCTGCGATGGTTCTTCCAGCAGGAACGCGTCAGGCATCGGCAGGATCGTGCAACCGCTCCTGCCGGGATCGGTACTAGGATTGACTCACCCCGTCAATCCAAAGGAGCCGCCATGAGCAAGGCCATCGGTTACGCCGCCCTCGACCCGAGCACGCCACTCGCCCCCTATTCGTTCTCGCGCCGTGCCGTCGGAGCGAACGACGTGCAGATCGACATTCTCTACTGCGGTGTCTGTCACTCGGACCTGCACACCGCCCGCAACGAATGGAACAACACGCTCTACCCCTCGGTTCCCGGCCACGAAATCGTTGGCAGGGTCACCGCAGTCGGTTCGGCCGTATCGCGTTTCAAGGTCGGCGACATCGCCGGCGTCGGCTGCCTGGTCGACAGTTGTCGCAACTGCCCGTCCTGCGGCGAAGGCCTCGAGCAATACTGCGAGAACGGTTTCGTCGGCACCTACAACGGCCCGGCGTTCGGCGGCGGCGAGAACACCCTGGGCGGCTACTCCGACATCATCGTGGTGGACGAGAAGTTCGTGCTGCGCGTCAGCCATACCGACAACCTGGCCGCCGTCGCGCCGCTGCTCTGCGCCGGCATCACCACCTACTCGCCGCTGCGCCAGTGGAAGGTCGACCCGGGGCAGAAAGTCGGCGTGGTCGGCCTCGGCGGCCTCGGCCACATGGCGGTGAAGATCGCCAATGCCATGGGCGCCAAGGTCGTGCTGTTCACCACCTCGCCGGACAAGAAGGAAGACGCCCTGCGCCTCGGCGCCTCGGAAGTGGTGGTATCGAAGAACCAGGACGAGATGGCCGCGCACGCCAACAGCTTCGACTTCATCCTCAATACGGTTGCCGCGCCGCACAACCTCGACGCCTTCCTCAACCTGCTCAAGCGCGACGCCACCATGACCCTGGTGGGTGCCCCGGCCTCGCCGCACCCGTCGCCGAACGTGTTCGGGCTGATCTTCAAACGCCGGCGGATCGCCGGGTCGCTGATCGGCGGCATCGCGGAGACCCAGGAGATGCTCGACTTCTGCGCCGAGCACGGCATCGTCGCGGACATCGAGATGATCCGCATGCAGGACATCAACGACGCTACGAGCGGATGCTCAGAAGCGACGTGAAGTACCGATTCGTCATCGACATGGCAACGCTGAAGACCGCCTGAGCAGCGGAGTGTGCAGCCTTGCTGGCGGTGCCGTTGAATGGCCATCGCCAGCAAGCTGGCTCCCATATGGGGCGATCAGGCGCCGGACATCTCCCTCTTAGCCCCCTTTCGCCTCGCCACCCATCCCCCACTTCACTTGAGCAACCAACTAACCCATTGTTTTCCATGATTTTTAGTTGTTCGGCAGGTAACATGCGCGGCCCCGCACGGATGCGTCTCTCAGTCAGTCGTCGAGATACCCATGCGTCGCTTCAGCGTGTTCCTGCTTGCCCTGCTGTTTTCCTCCAATGCTCACTCCGAGGCGCCGCGCACCTTCCGCGAAGCGAAGAAGCTGGCCTGGAAGATCTATGCCGAGCGCCCCGTGGACTTCTACTGCGGTTGCCGCTTCCAGGGCAACCGTATCGATCTCGCCAGTTGCGGCTATGTCCCGCGCAAGCAGCCCCGGCGTGCCGAACGGGTCGAATGGGAACACATCGTCCCCGCCTGGGTGATCGGCCACCAGCGCCAGTGCTGGCAACAGGGCGGACGCAAGAACTGCACCGCCAACGATCCGCTGTTCAGCCGTGCCGAGGCCGACCTGCACAACCTGGTGCCAGTGGTCGGCGAGGTGAACGGCGACCGCAGCAATTTCGGTTTCGGCATGCTCGCCGAGAAGCCCGGCCAGTATGGCGCCTGCCCCTTCGTGGTGAATTTCAAGCAGCGTACGGCGATGCCGCCCGAATACAGCCGTGGCGCCATCGCCCGGACATATCTGTACATGAGCGAGCGCTACAAATTGCGCCTGTCACGCCAGGACCAGCGGCTGTACGACGTCTGGAACCGCCAGTATCCGGTCAGCGAGTGGGAACGCTGGCGCAACCGCAGCATCGCCTGCGTGCAGGGCAACGCCAACCCTCACGTCGGCGAGGTCGACCCGCGCAGTTGCGGCCGGCGCAAGGCCGTGGCCAGCCGCTGAAGACCGCCGGCGACGCGCCGGCCGCTTGCCGCCACCCATGCCGGGGGGCATGCTGTAGGCCCGCATGAATTGGGCAGGGCCGGTATGCCGCAGACGACCTTTTACGCAACCCTCGGGCTGGCGGTGCTGCTAGCCCTGATCGTTTCCGGCATCGCCCCCTACGACCGCGCGACCTGGCTGCTCGAAGTCGCACCGGTGCTGATCGCCGCGCCGGTCCTGCTGCTGACCTACCGGCGTTTCCCCCTGACTCGCCTGCTCTATGTCCTGATCACCGTGCACGCACTGGTGCTGATTCTCGGTGGCGCCTACACCTATGCACGCGTGCCGCTGGGTTTCTGGGTGCAGGAGCTGTTCGACCTGCAGCGCAATCCCTACGACAAGCTCGGCCACTTCATGCAGGGCCTGGTGCCGATGCTGGTCGCCCGGGAAATCCTGCTGCGCCGGCGCTACCTCGCCCGCGGAGCGATGCTCAACTTCCTGGCGATCTGCGTGGCGCTGGCGTTCAGCGCCTTCTACGAACTGATCGAATGGTGGGTGGCGCTGATTGCCGGCGGCGGCGCCATCGATTTCCTCGGCACCCAGGGCGACCCCTGGGATACGCAGTCGGACATGCTGCTCGCACTGCTCGGCGCCAGCCTGGTGCTGCTCGGCCTCGACCGCCTGCAGGACCGGCAGATTGCCGCGCTCGAGCGGCATGCCGTGGACGCGCGCTAATGCTCTACCGGCTCGGCGCCGATGCCCTGCTGGTGCTGCACCTGGGGTTCGTGCTGTTCGCCCTGTTCGGCGGTCTGCTGGTGGCATGCCGGCGCTGGCTGCTGTCGCTGCATCTGCCGGCGGTGGGCTGGGCGATCTACGTGCAGCTGGCCGACCGCGGCTGCCCGCTCACCGGCTGGGAACAGGCCCTGCGCATCCGCGCCGGGGAGGTCGGCTACAGTGGCGGTTTCATCGAGCACTACCTGCTGCCGATCATCTACCCGCACTGGCTGACGCTACCGCTGCAGTACGCGCTGGCGGCGGTGGTCGTCGCGATCAACCTGCTGGTCTATGGCTGGCTGTGGCACAGGCGCCGGGTATTGCGCTGATCAGCGCATCGCCGAGTCCAGCTGGATCTCCTCTCCCGCCAGCATGAACCGGCCATAACCGCGATGGTGCAGCGTGCGCGGTGCCGTGACTGCGGGATCGTGCCAGGCCTGCAGCACCTCGAGAATGAAGAAGTTGTAGCTGCCGACCAATTGCCGGTCGGCCACGCGGCATTCCAGATTCGCGTAGCACTCCGCCACCCGCGGTACCGCCACCCGGGCGGACGGCACCGCGGTGAGGCGGAAGCGGGCGAACTTGTCGGTTTCGTCGCCGTGGCTGTTGCCGCAGCCCACCAGTTGCCGGACCAGGTCATCGGTGGGGACGTTGAGCACGCATTCGCCGGTCGCCTGCAGCGCAGCGAAGGAGTAGTTCGCCGCGCTGACCACGCAGCCGACCAGGGGCGGCTCGAACTCCAGCATGCAGTGCCAGGACATGGCCATCAGGTTGGCGCGGCCATCCTGCGCGGTACCGAGCAGCAGCACGGGGCCGGGCTCGAGAATGGCATAGACTTCGGACAGCGGAAGCTGGGTTTTCATCGAACCACTCCCGAATCGAACAGCATGATCAGACCATAGCTCATCCATCGCCCCGGGTCGGCTCCCACAAAAGCAGCCAGCCCACACCGAACCCTGTGGGAGGCGCGCCCTCGCGGCGATGCAGGCCACAAGCCTGCCCAAAACCAAAAGCATCGCCCCGGGGTCGGGCCTCCCACAAAAGCAGCAAGCATCCAGCGAACCTGTGGGCACGCCCTCGCGGCGATGCAGGCCGCAGGCCTGCCGCCAAAGCCAAAGCCAAAGCCAAAGCCAATGCCAATGCCAATGCCAATGCCAATGCCAATGCGCAAGCTACCGGACCAGCGTCAGGCCTTCAGCTCGAATTCGTCGCCATCGTGATAGGCCGGGAAGCGCTCGCGGAAAGCGGCCAGGTCCCTGGCCCTCAGCGAGCACCGGAACACCCCGTCGGCCTCGCCGGCTGCCAGCAACGTATCGCCTTTGAAATCCAGCACCTGGCTGTCGCCGCTGTAGGGATAGCCCTTGCCGTCCTCGCCGACGCGATTGACCGCCGCGACGAAGCACAGGTTCTCGATGGCCCGGGCCGGCAGCAAGCGGTTCCAGGCATCGCGCCGGGCGGCCGGCCAATTGGCGGTATAGAGCAGCAGATCGGTGCCGTGGGGGTCGCGGCTCCAGACCGGGAAACGCAGGTCGTAGCAAATCAGCGGCCGCACGCGCCAGCCATTCACCTCGAACAGGGCCTGTTGCAGCCCCGGCGTGTAGTGCTTGTGCTCGCCGGCCATGCGGAACAGATGGCGCTTGTCGTAGTGCAGCACCTCGCCATCCGGCCGCGCCCAGAGCAGGCGGTTGCGGTGGCTGCCGTCGGCGGCCTCGATGATCACGCTGCCGGTCACCACCGCATCCAGCCGGACGGCCTGCTCGCGCAGCCAGACATAGCTCGGCCCTTCCTCGGGCTCGGCCAGGGCGGCGGAGTCCATGGAGAAGCCGGTGGTGAACATTTCCGGAAGAATGATCAGATCGGCGCCACGCGCCTGTTCCAGCAGCACGGTGAAGCGCTCGCGGTTGGCCGCCGCATCCTGCCAGACCAGGCTGGTCTGTATCAGGGCCAGTTCGAGATCCGGCAAATCGTTCAGATCGCGCATAGTCGTTCCGCCGCCTGACGCAGCGTCTCCTCCCGTTTGGCAAAACAGAAACGCACCAGCCGCAGATCCGCCGGCGCCTGCTGATAGAAGACCGAGATCGGAATGCTCGCCACGCCATGTTCGCGCGTCAACCATTCGGCCATCGCCACATCGTCCAGATCCGGCCGGATCGCCGAATAGTCGGCCAGCTGGAAGTAGGTCCCCGCGGCCCGCTTGAAACCGAAGCGTGAACCGGCCAGCAGGTCGCAGAACAGATCGCGCTTGGCCTGGTAGAAGGCCGGCAGCTCGGCGATGTGCTCGGGATGCGCGGCCATGAAGTCGGCCAGCGCCCATTGCAGCGGCGTCACGCCGGTGAAGCTGACGTACTGGTGAACCTTGCGCAGCTCGGCGCTGAGTGCCGGCGGCGCCACCACGTAGCCGGTCTTCCAGCCGGTGACGTGGTAGGTCTTGCCGAACGAGCTGACGACGAAGCTGCGCCGGTACAGCTCGTCGTGGCGCAGCACGCTGGCGTGCTCGCGGCCGTCGAAGACCAGGTGCTCGTAGACCTCGTCGCTGAGCAGGTAGATATCGCGCTCGCGGATCAGCGCGGCGAGGCGATCCAGGTCGTCGCCGTCGATCAGCGCGCCACTGGGGTTGTGCGGGGTGTTGAGGACGATCAGCCGCGTGCGCGGGCCGATCACATCGGCCAGACGCTGCCAGTCGATGCGAAAATCCGGCAGGCTCAGCTGCTGGTGGATGCAGATGCCGCCGGCCAGTTGCACGGACGGCTCGTAGCTGTCGTAGCAGGGATCGAAGACGATGACCTCGTCGCCCGGCCGGATCAGTGCCTGGATCGCGCAGAAGATCGCCTGGGTGGCGCCGGGGGTGATCGTCACCTCGCTGGCCGCATCCACCGGCCGGCCATACAGCGTGGCCACCTTGGCCGCGACCTGCTCGCGCAGCGCGGGCAGGCCGGTCATCGGCGCGTACTGGTTGTGCCCGGCCATGACATGTCGCGCCAGCGCCTCGCGCAGGGCAGCGGGGCCGTCGAAATCGGGAAAGCCCTGGGACAGGTTGAGCGCACCGCTATCCGCAGCCAGCTGGGACATGGTGGTGAAGATGGTCGTGCCGACATGGGGCAATTTACTGATGAGCATCACAGCCTTCCGACAGGCCTGCCCGACGGGATGCGGCAGGGAGAAACAGGATAGCCGATCGCGGCGGCCGGATACGAGCGCGTCCGGGGTGTGAGGATTCGGCCTGCTACAGTTGTAGCGACAAGGCACAGATCGATAGCCACAAGGAATTCACCATGCAGTTTCACTCTGCCAGCTCTTCATGGAACGACTTGCGTGCCCAGGCGGAACGGGCCCTGGATACCGAACCGGCACTGGCCGATCTCTTCCGGCAGACGGTACTCGAGCACCCGGACTTCGGCTGCACCCTTGCCCAGCGGGTCGGCCAGGCCCTGGCGGACACTGCCGAGCAGCGACAGGCGCTGGCCGAACGTTTCGCCGAGATCCACCGCCAGCAGCCACAGCTGGCCGAATCGGCCTGGCGCGACCTGCAGGCGATCGTCAGCCGCGACCCGGCCTTCGACAGCGCGCTGGAAGTGTTGCTGTTCTCCAAGGGCTTCCTCGCCCTGCAGGCCTATCGCATCGGACACCACCTGCAGCGGCAGGGCGAACGGCTGCTGGCGCTGTTCATCCAGGCACGTTGCAACGAACGCCTGGGCATCGACATCAATCCCGCGAGCAGGATCGGCAGCGGCATCATGCTCGACCACGGCACTGGCATCGTCATCGGCGAGACGGCTGTGGTCGGAGACGATGTATCGATTCTGCAGGGCGTGACCCTCGGCGGCACCGGCAAGGAAGGCGGCGACCGCCATCCGAAGGTGCGCAGCGGGGTGATGATCGGCGCGGGGGCGAAGATTCTCGGCAATATCGAGATCGGCGAGGGCGCCAAGGTCGGTGCCGGCAGCATCGTGCTGCACCCGGTCCCGCCGCATACCACGGTGGTCGGCAACCCGGCGCGCCAGGCCGGCAAGCCGCGGCACGCGCGGCCGGCACTGGATATGGATCAGTCGTTCGACGAGGAAGGCTGAGCCCCGTTCGCGATCGGTTGCGTTAAAAACGCTTCATCGCGCTTTCTCGGGGGAAGCAAGGATTGATATCGGACTGGCAAGTTTGGGTGTGTTGAATGAAAGTTTTGCTTTCATGGGCGTTTAGCGAGTTGCTTGAAGGC
>NZ_AZSV01000053.1:0-32402 GCF_000582595.1 Pseudomonas sp. BAY1663 | reverse complement strand
CCGGCGTAGCGGCTGGTTTGGCGGCACGCACGGCCGGCGCCGGCTTGCTCGCGCTCTTCGCCGCAGCCGCCGGTTTGGATGCGCCGCTGCGGGCCGCGGGTGCTTTGCTCGCGATCGGCTGGTTGCGTGCCTGCAACGCCTGGTCGGCGGCATCGGCAACCTGGCGGATGCCCTGGGCCAGCTTCAGGCTTTGCTCGGTGTCGCGCTTGAGTTCGGTGACGTACGTCAGGGTCTCGCTCTGACGCGTCTGCAGCAGCGCCAGCGATGCTTCCAGTTCGTCGATCCGGGCACGCGCCTTGGCCTGGGCCTTGACCTTGCCCGCACTGCCGGCGTCGTCCAGCTTGGCACGGGCCTTGAGCAATTTGTCTTGGACCTTGCCACGCTGCTTCTGCAGCTTGGCAAGCGAGTCCTCAGCTTCCTTTCGCGCCTGGGTACAGGCCTTGTCCAGATGGTCGATGAGGCTGTGCGAAAGCTGCTGCAGCAGATGCAGCGGAGTGGTGACCGACTTCTTCTTCGCGGGCATGAAAGTGCCTCCTGGCAGGATCGATGCCCCCATACTAGACGGCCTGCCAGGCAGCCGCCAGCCACCCGGAAAACCTCGCGCTCGGCGTACCGGCCTGACGCGAGCGATCCGGCAGCCGTGCGGCCGATACTCAGGCGGTAGCGGCGGCCTGCTTGTGCGCGTTGTGCAGCACTTCGATCAGGCAATCTTCCAGTTCGAAACGCTCGTGCAGCAGTTGGCCGAGCTGCCTGAGCTCATCGTCCAGGCCCGGACTGCCCAGGCAGTCGCCCTTCTCGCAACGGTCATTGAAGGCCAGTGCGACCTGAGTGATGGTTTCGATGCGCGGATATATCTGCTTCGCCAGTTCGATCCCGCGCACGTCGCCAAAGGCCTCGGCCTCGGCGAGCAATTGCTCGTAGATTTCGAAATGGCCGGCCGACACATAGTCGACCAGCAGTTCGCAGAACTTCTGCAATGCCTGGCGTGTAGCGCCATCGCGCTCCACATGCAGGTTGTCGAATGCGTTGATCAGTGCGTGACGTTCGTGCAGCCAGCGGTCGATCAGCAGATGCACACCACCCCAGCGTTCCTGGGCGTTCCGACAGCTTTCGAGCATGATGACCTCACTTCCCTAATCGATGATGCTTCTACGCCATTCCGAGACGTTTTTGTCTTTCGGTATCGGCCTTTGGGTGAGTGGCGGCAGCGAATGGCAAGATTCCGTCACCGCACGAGCAGACTATGCCGCGGCGCTCGAAGCATCAAGCAATGCCGACGAAATTTCCGCGCCGCCGCTGGAAGGCTCCCCCGAGGTGCCGTGCACCCTGGAAAAGAAGACCATACAACCGCAACGGGAGTTCGCAGGGAAAAGGATTGGTTCAGTCGCGACGCAGCAGCTGCCAGGCGCAGAGGATCGCCATGCCGATGAACGCCAGCAGGCTCCATTCCGGAATGCTCAGGCCCAGCAGGGTCCAGTTCACTTCCGCGCATTCGGCGGTGCCATGCAGCACCAGCCGGACGATCTCCTGGAACGGCAGCGCTTCCATCATGTATTCCAGGCTCGGCAGGCAGCTCGGCAACTGGTCGGCCGGAATGCTCTGCAACCAGATCTGCCGAATCGCCGTGGCGCCACCGGCAATCACGAACAGCAACGCGAGTACCGCGTAGATCCTCCGGCCGACCCGCGCCGGCCCGTGGATGGCGGCCACCAGGCAGACCAGGCCGAAGCCGATGGTGCAGATGCGCTGCACGATGCACAGCGGGCAGGGCACCAGGCCCACGACGTGTTCCAGATAGAGCGCGACGGCGATCAGCAGTGCGCTGCCGAGGAAGGCGAGAAGAAATAACGAACGAGGGCTGGCCAGGCGCATGATGGCTCCGCTAGCTGGGCTGGAAAAGTCCGCTACGGTAGTGGAAAGCGGGATCGCCTTACAAGCCGCGCCAGGGTCGTGCGCATGCGTCAGGCCCGCGGCATGGCGGACCTGACTAGTCGATCACAACGTGGCCGGAAGCGTACGATCGAGCAGGCCGACGCCCTGCTGGAACAGGCGGTTGCTGCTTTCGGTATCGCCCAGCTGGGCCAGCAGGCGCGCCAGTTCGGCGCAGGTTTCCGGCCGGTGATCGAAGCGCAGGCTCGCTTCCAGGTAATCGCGGGCCTTGCCCCACAGCTCGTTGCGCAGGCTCAGGCGCCCCAGCGCCAGCAGTAGCACGGCATTGTCCGGGTGGTCCTTCAACCAGGCTTCGGCCTGCGCAAGCTGGCGCGCCGGCTCGCGCCCGCGAACGCGGCCGTAGCGCTCCACCAGGCGCTCGTCGAACTGTCGCTTGATCGCCGCGAAGAGCACCTCTTCGGCCTTGGCTTCGGCGCCCAGGCGGTTCAGCCCATCCGCATAGGCGCGCACCACCAGCGCCTCGCCACGCAGGGCGCTTGGTACCGTCTGCCAGCGTTGGTTGAGCGCCTGCACGACCTCCTCGGAGGGTTCCGCCGCCTGCCCGGCCTGCTCGATGGCAGCGGTCCAGGCGAGCACTTCCAGCTCGCCCAGGCGCGCCGGTGGCAATACCCGATGCTTGCGCAGTTCCGGCAGCAGCCGGCACAGCGCCGGCCAGTCCTCGAGCTGTACGTACAGCTGTTGCAGCAGCGCAAGCACGTAGGGATGACGCGGATGCTCATCCTGCAATGCGCTGAGCGAAGCACGCGCCTCGGCGTACTGGCCGCGGGCGATCTGCAGTTGCGCCTGGGTCAGGCCGATCGCCAGCGCCGCCTCGGGCTCGCGCTCCTGCGCCTTGCGCAGCAACTCGTCGCTCTGCTCGTATTCGCCCAGTTCGTTGGCGGCGCGCGCCGCGCCCAGGTAGTGCACCAGCGGCTGGCGATCGTTGTCCGCCGCCAGGCGTAGATGAGCGAGGGCGTGGCTCCACTGTCCCTCGGCCAGTTCCCGCAAGCCACGCCGCGAGGCGTTCTCGACCCGCCGGGCGCGGTGCCGGCGCGACCAGGGGTTGACCAGTGCGCCGGAGACCTGCAGCACGCCAAGCAACCAGTGCAGCGCCACTGCCAGCAACCAGAGGCAGGCGACCAGCGCGAGGAAGACCCAGAAGCTCGACTCGTAACGGAAGCGGTCGTAGGTGATCAGCACATAGCCGGCGCTCTGGCTGATCGCCCAGCCGAGCAAGCCCGCGATGGCGAGCAGCAGAATGAGTACCAGGGCCAGGCGTTTCATGTGCGCTGCGCCTCCTGCTCGTCGGCCGCGGGTTCGGCTGGCGCGGCGCTTTCAGGTGTCTCCTGCTGCTGTACGTAGGCCTGCAGCGCCTTGAGCGCGGGCGCCAGGTCCGGCAGCGTCACCTGCACCTCGCGCCGCGACAGCGTCTCGATGCGCTCGCGCAGGCCGCGCGCCTGGCCGTTCTCCTCGCTGAAATGGTCCTGCAACAGCGCACTGGCCTGCTGCAGGGACTGCCGGTACACCTGGCATTGCCGTTGAGCACGGCCCACTGCGCCTGCTCGATGGCCAGCGACAGCGCCAGGCGCACCTGGCCCAGCGTCTGCCCGGCCAGCAGCGGCTTGACGTCGGCACTGGCATCGAAGTCGACCCGCACGTAGCGGGTCAGCTCGTCCAGCCAGCGCTGCCAGCGGCTCTGCCCCGCAACCTCGGGCAACGCCTCGCCGTTGACGAACTCCGGCGCCAGGGCGCTGAGCTGGCTGCTCTGCCCGCGCAGCGCGCCGAGCTGCAGGAACAGCCCGGTACGATCGAGTTCCGGCAGGCTGCGCAGCGCCTCCAGCCTTCGAGCAGCTTCTGCCGGGTGGCATAGGCGCTCGGGTCGTCCTGCTTCTGCAGGATCAGGTCGGCCTCGTGCACCAGCATCTCGGCGCTCTTGACGTCCTGCATCGCCGACAGCTGCAGCATGGCCATGCGCAGCAGGTGTTCGGCCTCGGCCAGGCGCCATTGCTCGCGGCTGGCGCCGAGCACCTGCTCGACGCGACCGGAGAGCCGCTGCTGGTCGCTCTGCAGCACGGCCAGCAGGCGCCGCCGCTCCTCCAGTTCGGCGGCCGAGGGCAGCTGTTCCAGCCGACCGAGGCGCGCGGCCAGTTGCTGATCGCTAGCCGCCAGTTGCCGAGTCTGTTCGCTGGCGCCCTGCAATGCCTGGAGCTGGCGATCTTCCTGGGCACCGAGCTGCTGCAATTGCCAGAGGCTGTAGCCACCCAGCGCGATGGCGCCGACACCGACCAGCAGCGCCAGCGCGGCCAGGGCTTTCCCAGGGCCACCGGCAGCAGGCTTGGATGGTTCGGACTGGACGGACTCGACGGCGGGAGTCGGCTCACTGGCAGGGGGTTGCAGCGGGTCTTTCTTGGAATCTGCTTCGCTCACGTTTCCATCCTTTGCATCAGGAAGCGGCCAGGGTGGTTTCCCGCAAGGCCGCCAGCAAGGCCGCGGCTCCTGCGCCACGGCAATCTACGATTCGTTTGGCGCCCAGCCGTCGAGCCATCTCGGCCACCCGCGGGCTGGGTACGAACAAGGGTAGCTCAACCACCTCGGGCCAGCTCTCGGCCGCCAGCTCGCGCAGCGACTGCAAACCCTGCCCACTGCTGACCACCAGGCCGTTGAGCCGTTCCGCTTCCAGGGTGGCGGCCAGGGCCCCCGGCGGATAGCCCGGCAGGTAGCGTCGATAGAGTTCGAGAATGTCCACCTGCACACCGCGGCTTCGCAACGTCTCGGCGAGGAATTCGCGACCGCCCTCGCCGCGCAGGATCAGCAGCTTCGGCTCCGGCCGGGCCAGCGCCTCGCTCAACCGTGGCAGGGCCAGCAGCGCCTCGCTGTCATCACCATGCTGCGGCCAGCTCACATCCAGGCCGTAGCCTTCGAGGATCGCGCCAGTGGCGGCACCGACGCTGAACCAGGCCTGGCCGAACGGCGGCTGCGGCCAGTAGCGGTCGAGCAGTTCGAGGCCCAGCCGCGCAGCCGGTTTGCTGACCACGACCACCGTGCAGTAGCGATCCAGTTCGAGGATCGTCGCACGTTGCTCGGCGGTTTCCGCCAGGGGCTCGATCGCCAGCAGCGGCAGGCTCGCACTGTGGATGCCGGCACCGGCCAGGGTCGCCGCCAGTGCGGCACACTCCTCGGCCGGCCGGGTCAACAGCAGGCGCCAGCCGCTCACGCGTGCCCGGCCTCGCCATAGACCGCCTTGAGGATCTGCTCGGCGCCCTGGGCCAGCAGGTCTTCGGCGACCCGCACACCCAGCGCCTCGGCCTCCGCGGCCGGTGCACGGCCTTCGGCGCGCAGCAGCAGGGTGCCGTCCGGCTGACCGACCAGGCCGCGCAGCCACAACTGTTCGCCCTCGAGCACCGCGTAGCAGGCGATCGGCACCTGGCAGCCACCGTTCAGGCGCTTGTTCAGCGCACGTTCGGCCGTGACCCGGGTGGCGGTCGCAGGGTCGTTCAGGCAGGCCAGCAATTGGTGCAACTCGCTGTCGGCGGTACGGCACTCGATGCCCACGGCACCCTGGCCGCCGGCCGGCAGGCTCTCGTCGACGCCGATGCTGGAGCGGATGCGCTCGCCGAAGCCGAGCCGGATCAGGCCGGCGGCGGCGAGGATGATGGCGTCGTACTCGCCGGCATCGAGCTTGGCCAGGCGGGTGTTGACGTTGCCGCGCAGGAACTGGATCTTCAGGTCCGGCCGGCGCGCCAGCAGTTGCGCCTGGCGGCGCAGGCTGGAGGTGCCGACCACGCTGCCGGGCGGCAGCGCGTCGAGGCTGTCGAAACGGTTGGAGACGAAGGCGTCGCGCGGGTCTTCGCGCTCGCAGATGCAGTACAGGCCGAGCCCGGCGGGAAACTCCATCGGCACGTCCTTCATCGAATGCACGGCGATGTCCGCCTCGTTTTCCAGCAGCGCGGTTTCCAGTTCCTTGACGAACAGGCCCTTGCCGCCGATCTTCGCCAGCGGCGCATCGAGCAGCTTGTCGCCGCGGCTGACCATCGGCACCAGGCTGACCTTCAGCCCCGGATGCGACGCCTCCAGGCGCGCCTTGACGTATTCGGCCTGCCACAGGGCCAGGGCACTCTTGCGGGTGGCGATGCGAATTTCGCGAGACATGGGGCAATTCCAAAGCAGATGAACTGCCGGCGATGATAACAGGCCCGGTGCGCGGACTGGGCTGGCCGGGATCAAGGAAAGCAGCCGGAAGCCGGAAGCCGGAAGCCGGAAGCCGGAAGCGAATCAGGGTGCGATTTGGCGCCGAAGCGCCGTCAAGCTCGTTCCGCTTTTACTTCACGCTTCCAGCCTCAGGCTTCAAGCCGCTTCTCAGAGATTCTGCATCAGCTTGCGCACGCCGGCGACGTGCCGACGGCTGACCGTCAGCGCTTCGCCATTGAGCCCCTTGAGGAACAGCTGGAAGTGCCCCAGCGGGGTGCGCTGCAGGCGCTCGATGCGGTCACGGAACACCAGTGCATTGCGGTGAATGCGCACGAAGCGTTCGCCGAACTCGTCTTCCAGCGACTTCAACGGCTCGTCCAGCAGCACCTCGCCCCCCTCGTGGCGCAGGGTGACGTACTTGTGATCGGCGATGAAATAGATCACCTGATCCAGCGGGATCAGCTCGATGCCCTTGCGGGTGCGCGCGCTGATATGACTGCGCGGCCCGGCGCCGGACACCGCCGCCGGCCGCGTCAGCGCCGCGAGCTGTACCCGGTTGGGGCGCTCGGCTTTCCTCAGTGCCTCGCTCAGGTGCTCGGGGCGCACCGGCTTGACCAGGTAGCCGACCGCGCTGACCTGGAAGGCTTCGAGGGCGAATTCGTCATGGGCCGTACAGAAGATCACGGCCGGCGGTGCATCCATCTCGCAGAGCCTGGCCGCAACCTGCAGGCCATCGAGCCCGGGCATGCGGATATCCAGCAGCACGATATCCGGGCGCAACTCTTCGATCAGGGCGAGGGCCTCCTCACCGTTGCTGGCGGCAGGTTCGAGGACACGATAACCGTCGAGGTCACCTACCAGTCGGCTGAGGCGCTCGCGGGCTAGAGGTTCGTCATCGACAATCAGGACATTCATAGAGTTCTGGCTTCCTGCATTCGTCTCGCACATGGATAGCGTAGACAGGTGTAATGGCGGCCATCACGGCGCTCCACGCTGAGACTCGCTTGCGGGCCGAAAAGTGCCGCTAATCGTGCGTCGATATTGTGCAAACCCTGCCGCGTACCGCGCGAAGCCTGTGTTTGAGCGGTCTCGTCGAAGGGGTTGCTGACTTCCAGCTGAAACACGCCATCGACATAATCGGCCGTTACGCCGACCACACCGCCCTCGATGCGTGGCTGGATGCCGTAGACCAGCGCGTTCTCCAGCAGCGGCTGCAGGGTGAGCTGCGGGATCGGCAGATCGTCCGGCACGCCGTCGACCTGCCACTGCATGCGCAGGCGCTCGCCAAGACGGTATTGCTCGATCGACAGATAGCGTCGCGACAATTCCAACTCCTCGCTCCAGGCCACCAGAGTGCCGGGGCGCGCCAGGCTGGCGCGAAACAGGTCGGACAGGTCCAGCACCGCCTGCTCGGCCTTGGCCGGGTCGCTGGCGACCAGGCAGGCGATGCTGTTCAGGCTGTTGAACAGGAAATGCGGGCGAATCCGTGCCTGTAGCGATTCGATCCGCGCACGCAGTTCGGCCTGTTCCTGGCGCCGCCATTGGCTCTGCAGATAGAAATAGCGTAGCAGCAGACCGGACATGATCAGGCTGATCAGTGCATGACGCAGGTACAGGTTGACCTCGCCGGTGCGCGACAATGGCCCGCCGAGCTCGTAGATGTCCGCCACCGCGGTGCAGGCGAGGGTCAGCCCCACCACCAGCAGGCAACACACCAGCCCCGCCAGCGAGGCCCGCAACCGCGCCAGCAGCGGGCGCAGCAGGCACATGGTGCCGGCCGACAGCAGCACGATCCACTGCACGAACAGCGAGGTCAGCGCCAGGCGCATCCAGTCGAAGCCCGGCTGCATCGGCTCGGCCAGCACCAGCACCAGTACCAGCAGCTCGGCGAGCAGCACCAGACCGAGCAACGCCTCTGGCTGGCACAACTCGGGCACGAAGAATTCATCGGATACGGCAGTGGATTTCACAGGTTCGGCCCGTCGGTTGGCATGCCCGGCAGTTTCCTTGCGCACCCCGGCAACGGCAAGCCGGGCACTGGCCGCCGGCGGCGGAAAAACGCGGATTTGCCAGCCAGCTCACCCTTCGCGGCGGCCCGTCACCGCATCCGACAGTCCAAGGAACCCTGCTATCATCGCCGCTTTCCTCCAGCTTCCGGATTTTCAGCGAGCGCATTCATGAGCACCGACAAGACCAACCAGTCCTGGGGCGGCCGTTTCAGCGAGCCCGTCGACGCCTTCGTCGCCCGATTCACCGCCTCCGTCGAGTTCGACAAGCGCCTCTACCGCCACGACATCATGGGCTCGATCGCCCACGCCACGATGCTGGAAAAGGCCGGCGTGCTGAGCCGCGATGAGCGCGACCAGATCATCGCCAACCTCAAGGACATCCAGGCCGAGATCGAAGCCGGCACCTTCGACTGGCGCGTCGACCTGGAAGACGTGCACATGAACATCGAGGCGCGGCTGACCGACCGCATCGGCGTCACCGGCAAGAAGCTGCACACCGGCCGCTCGCGCAACGACCAGGTGGCCACCGACATCCGCTTGTGGCTGCGCGACGAGATCGACCAGATCCTCGGCGAGATCACCCGCCTGCAGCAGGGCCTGCTGGGCCTGGCCGAAGCCGAGGCGGGCACCATCATGCCCGGCTTCACCCACCTGCAGACCGCGCAGCCGGTGACCTTCGGCCATCACCTGCTGGCCTGGTTCGAGATGCTCAGCCGCGACTACGAGCGCCTGGTCGACTGCCGCAAGCGCACCAACCGCATGCCACTGGGCTCGGCCGCGCTGGCCGGCACCACCTACCCGATCCAGCGCGAGATCACCTGCCAGTTGCTCGGTTTCGAAGCGATCTCCGGCAACTCGCTGGATGGCGTCTCGGATCGCGACTTCGCCATCGAATTCTGCGCCGCCGCCTCCGTGGCGATGATGCACCTGTCGCGCTTCTCCGAGGAGCTGGTGCTCTGGACCAGCGCCCAGTTCCAGTTCATCGACCTGCCGGATCGCTTCTGCACCGGCTCCTCCATCATGCCGCAGAAGAAGAACCCGGACGTGCCCGAGCTGGTACGCGGCAAGACCGGCCGCGTGTTCGGCGCGCTGACCGGCCTCTTGGCGCTGATGAAGGGCCAGCCGCTGGCGTACAACAAGGACAACCAGGAAGACAAGGAACCGCTGTTCGACGCCGCCGACACCCTGCGCGACAGCTTGCGCGCGTTCGCCGACATGGTTCCGGCGATCCGTCCGAAGCGCGAGGTCATGCGCGAGGCGGCGCTGCGCGGCTTCTCCACCGCCACCGATCTCGCCGACTACCTGGTGCGCAAGGGCCTGCCGTTCCGCGACTGCCACGAGATCGTCGGCCACGCGGTGAAATACGGCGTGGACAGCGGCAAGGACCTGGCCGAGATGAGCCTCGACGAGCTGCGTCGCTTCAGCGACCAGATCGGCGACGACGTGTTCGCCGTGCTGACCCTGGAGGGCTCGGTGAACGCCCGCGACCATATCGGCGGCACCGCCCCGGCGCAGGTGCGCGCCGCCGTCGAACGCGGCCGGGCGCTGCTCGCCAGCCGCTGACCGCTGCCGGTGACGGGGCGCCCGCCCCGTCACGCATTCCTCGGAGGAGGTGCGCAATGCACCCGCGCAAACCGCGCCTGCCCTTCGCCAACGCCTGCTTCTTCCCCGCGGCCGCGCTGTATGCGGCGCTGCTGTTGCCCTGGTCGGTGCTGAGCCTGCTCGGCCTGGTTCCGCTCCTGCCGGGCCTGGCCACACCCGCCGGGCACGCCCATGAAATGCTCTTCGGCTTCGCCCTGGCGGTGATCGCCGGCTACCTGCTCGGCCCGCAGCCACTGCGCCTGACCCTGGCCCTGCTCGGCTGCTGGTCGCTGGCGCGCGTCAGTTTCCTGCTCTGGCCGGGCTCGTGGCTGACGCTGGCGAGCGCCGTGCTGTTCGCCGCCGGGCTCGCCTGGAAGGTGCTGCCGCGCTTTCTCGGCGCGGCGAAGAAATGGCGCAACCAGACGGTCGCCCCGGTGGTCGGCGGCCTGAGCCTGCTCAACGCCAGCGCCGGGATCGCCTTTTCCCGGGGCTTCGCCTGGCCGCTGCTCAGCGAAGGCCTGCTGCTGATCGCCGTGCTGCTGTTCTTCATGGGCGGACGGATCATCGCACCGGCGATCGCCGGGCACGCGCAGAGCCAGGGCCGCGCGCAGGCTGCACGCGTGCAACCACGCCTGGAGGGAACGGTACTGGTCCTGCTGCTACTCGCCGCGCTGCTGAAACCGCTGCCCTGGCCACCGCTGGAACGCCTGACCGGCGCCCTGCTGGTCGCCGCCAGCGTGCTCACCGCGATCCGCCTGCTGCGCTGGCGGCCCTGGCGCTGCGGCACGCGGGCGGACCTGCTGGTATTGCTGCTCGGCTATGCCTGGCTGGCCATCGGCCTGCTGCTGCTCGGGCTGGGTACGCTGCTGCCGGCGCTGCCACAGACTGCGACGCTGCATGCGCTGAGCGTCGGTGCACTGGGCAGCCTGACCTTCGGCGTGATGGCGCGCACCTGGCTGACCCAGCGCTGGCGCGATGCCAACGCCAGGCCGTGGATTCATCCGCCGGTGCTGCTGATCAGCCTCGCCGCGCTGGCGCGGGTAGTGCCGGCGCTGCTGGGGCTGGCGCAGCCGGGCTGGCTGCTGTTCGCCGCGGCCTGCTGGTCGCTGGCCTTCGCGGCACTGCTGGTTCTGCTCTGGCAGAACCGCGGCGCGCGCCATCGCCCAGACGACCGCTGAGCCGCCCACCGGAACTCTCGGCCGGCACGCTTGACCTACCAAGCAACCGCTGGCGAATCCGCCAGTGCCCGTCGAACCCAGCGGAACCGGCATGACCGACCTGCGCACCCTGTTGCTGAACCAGGACACCCAAGGCGGCGAACTCTTCGAGTCGCCCAAGGAACGTCTGGCCTTCTATCGCTCGGAGATCCACTTCGAGTCGTCGCTGCTGGCCGATCGCACCAACGCCTACCTGGCCTCGCAATCCTTCCTGATGATCGCCTTCGCCTCGTCGATGGCCAACAGCAATCCGGACTGGGGCAACCTGTTCCGCCTGGTGGTTCCGGCGGTGCTGGCCATCCTCGGGCTGGTGACGTCGCTGCATGCGATGCCGGGCATCAAGGCCAACTTCGATGTCATCGAACGCTGGCACCAGAAGCAGGCCGAGCTGCTGCAACTGGAAGGGCGCGTCGGCATGCTGCCGAACAACGAATCGGCGCTGTTCGGCGAGGGCAACAGCCCCGTCGGCGGCAAGCGCTACAAACGGACGCTGCTGTTCTCGCTGCGCACGCCGGTCATCTTCTCGCTGGTCTGGACCGCGTTCGGGTTGCTCTGCCTGGCGCTGAGCTTCATGGACTGACAGCGCCCCGCCCGGTTCGAGTTGCACCCCTGGCGCGCAGGGTTATCTAGGAGCCAACTATCGAGGAAACCCCATGTCCGACACAGACCGCCCACGCTTTCGCGTCAGCGCCGATCGCCAGACCGCTCATCGACGGGTACGCTACGTCGAGACCAGCCGCCCGGACGACGGCAGCTGCACCCTTTGCCAGCTGGATCAAGCGAATCCGGCCATCCTCGACGAGACGCCTGCCATGACGCACGACACCCGGGACAGCGAAGAAGACGAAGCCTTCGCCGAAGCCACCCTGATCCAGGCCATCGAGAACCAGCTCGAAGCCGGCGAACCGGCGGCCACCCAGGCCACGCTGAACAAGCTCACGCTGGTCGGCTACGAACATGAGGAAAGCCTGCAGATGATGGCGCTGGTACTGGCCCACGAAATCCGCGGCATGCTCAGCGAAGATCGCCCCTTCGACGGCGCCGCCTACGAGGCCATGCTGCGCAACCTGCCGGACATGCCCGAATAGGGCCCCGGTAAATCCCCGTCGTGGGGCTTGTAGGAGCCAGCTTGCTGGCGATCCGCCGCAACGCCGATGATCGCCGCAACGACTCGGCGTCCCCCCGGCTCCTACGGGTCGGTGTGCACATGCAGGGTGCCCTTCCGACCGCCATCTCCTGGACCTGGATCAAGGCAGCCCCGCCGACAGCATCTACACTCAGCGGACAGGGCAACCGCCCACCATCCGAGGAGCGAGCATGTCGTACACCCCTGAGTTGGTCGCCGAACTGGAAGTCCTTCGACAGTTCAACCTGGAAAATCTGCAAGAGGGCCTCAAGGTTCACCACGATGCCAGTCCCGCCACCATCGCCGCCTTCGCGCGCCTGCACGCCAAGGGCCTGATCACCCAGGCCGACGGCGGCTATCTCACCAGCCTCGGCCGCGACGCGGCCGAGCAGACGCAAACGCTGCTGACCATCCTCGGCGAAGCCGCGACCGCCTGAGCGGCAACGGCGGCGCGCGCCGCTTTTGCATTTCGTGGTCCGGGGCACGGATAATGCCGGCCCCGGGCAATGGCCGCGACCGTTCGGCGGAACCCTTGGCAGCGCCCTCAAGCGCCACGCCGGCCAGCCGATGACCAGAGGTTAGCCGCCTGCACGAACCATCATGATCCGCACGCAGAAAATCCACCCGATCCTCGAAGAAGGCATCGATCGCAAGGTGCTGGCCACGCTTCGCACGCGCTTCCTGGCGGTCAATGGCCAGCGCCTGGATCGTGCACTACAGGCGATGTCGACGCGCCAGCAGCAGGTGCTCAAGCTCCTGCCGCTGCTGTTTCACGTCAACCACCCGATCCTGCCCGGCTACGTTTCGGCCACCGCGCCCGCCGGGCTCGCCGGCTTCGAACCGGACGCCGAACAGCTGGCCGAGGCGCAGCGCCTGAGCCGCTCGTTCGCCTACAAGCCCCTGCGCGGCAAGCCGCCCCAGCCGATCCTCGGGCTGTTCCTGATGGGCAGCCTGGGCACCGTCGCCCAGGACGAACACAGTGACCTCGATGTCTGGGTCTGCCACGATCCGGCGCTCGACGCCCGGCAGCTCGAGGAGCTGGGGCGCAAGTGCGAGGCTCTGCGTGCCTGGGCGGCAAGCCAGGGCAGCGAGGCGCACTTCTTCCTGGTCGACCCGCAGCGTTTCACCCAAGGCCAGCGCGAAGCACAGCTGACCTCCGACGACTGCGGCACTACCCAGCACTATCTGCTGCTGGACGAGTTCTACCGCACGGCGCTCTGGCTCGGCGGGCGTACCCCGCTCTGGTGGCTGGTGCCGGCCTACGAGGAACACCGTTACGACGACTACGTGGCGACGTTGCTGGCCAAGCGCTTCGTCCGTGAAGAGGACGTGCTCGACCTCGGCCATCTCGGCCTGGTGCCACCCGGCGAATTCGTCGGCGCCGGGCTCTGGCAGCTCTACAAGGCCATCGACGCGCCCTACAAGTCGCTGTTCAAGCTGCTGCTGGTGGAGGTCTACGCCAGCCAGCATCCACGCTTGCGCTGTCTCGCCCTGGATTTCAAGCAGGCGATCTATGACGGGCACGCCGAGCTGGACGAACTCGACCCCTACATTGCCGCCTATGGCGCCATCGAGCGCTATCTGGCGAACGCGGCGACCACGAACGCCTGGAACTGGCGCGGCGCTGCCTGTACCTGAAGATCAACCGGCCACTCAGCCGCCCGCCGCGCAACCGCCACAAGAGCTGGCAGCGTCGTCTGCTCGAGCGCCTGGTCCTGGCCTGGCGCTGGGACGAGCGGCAGCTCGCCCTGCTCGACAATCGCAACCAGTGGAAGGTCCGCCAGGTCAGCCAGGAGCGCCGCGCGCTGGTCAACGAGCTGACCTACGGCTACCGCTTCCTCAACGACTTCACCCGCCGCCTGCAGGCCGCCAGCCCGCTCAACAGCCGTGATCTCGGCGTACTCGGCCGCCGGCTGTACGCCGCCATCGAGCGCAAGGCCGGCAAGGTCGAAGTGGTCAACCTCGGCATCTCGCCGGACATGGCCGAAGACAGCCTGACTCTGGTGCACGGCTACGACGCCGCCGGCGAGGTGCATTGGTCGCTCTACCAGGCAGCCTCACGCCCCAGCAATGGCCGGACTTCGCTCCGCTCAAGCGCTCCCGCGAATTGCTGGCGCTGCTCGCCTGGTGCCACCGCAATGGCGTGGTCGATGCCGGTACCCACCTGGCGCTGTTCCCTGGCGACAGCGGCCTGAGCGAGCCGGAGCTGTTCGCACTGCTCAGCGACCTGCGTCGTGCGCTGCCGATGCCGCTGCCCCAGGTCGGCGAAGAGGCGCTGCTGGCCAGCAGCAGACCCAGCCGGGTGCTCTTGCTGATCAATGTCGGCATCGATCCCATGACGCTCCAGGCCGATGCGGCGAACGCCGAGCCATCCGGCCAGGTCGTGACGCCGGAGAATCTGGTGCTGAGCATCGACCAGGTCACGCTGAACAGCTGGAACGAGCTGCTGGTGACCCGCTACGAAGGTCCGCAGGCGCTTGCCCAATGCCTGCGCGAATACCTCGCCAGCCTGCTGGGCGATGACCGGCGGCCCGAACTGCAGGTGTTCTGCTTCGCACGCAACCGGGGCCAGGCCATCGCCCGGCGGGTCCAGGAAATCTTCGATGATGCCCGCCAGGTCTTCGCCGCCGATCACTGTCGCTACCTGCTGCAGGTGCGCCAGCATTTTCACCTGCTGCGCCGCGTAGCCGGCGACATCAGCCTGGCCAGCCTCAACGACCGGCCGGCCCTGCTCGAACACCTGGGCGAGGCGCACCACGTCTTCAGCCCGATCCGCCTCGACCGCCAGGCGCTGGCCGGCGACGATCTGGCGCTGATCCTGCCGCTCGGACGCCCGGACTGCCTGCAGGTGTTCTACCGCAGCGCCGGTGAAAGCGCCGAACTCAGCGTGCTCGACGAATGCAACGCGCTGTGGCGCCAGCAACTGCCCTATCGCGACGAACAACGCCTGCTGATGCCTTTGCTGCGCTTCCTGCAATCGCTGGCCTACCGGCGCAATGCCCAGTGGCCGCTGGGCGAAGGCCTGGCACCGAACACGCTGGAGATCCGCGTCCACCGCATCCTTCGTGACCAGGACGGGGGTATGCGGCTGGAACCTCGGCCCGCGCCGCAAGGGGAAGTCAGCGATCCGTTCTACGACGTCCAGGCCATCATCGAGCCGGGCGACCAGGGCCGCTCGCAGGTCACGCTGTACTGCAACCACCAGGAGTTTTCCGGGTTGGAATACGGTGCCGAGCTATTCGCCACGGTGGCGCGCTACATCCTCGCGCGCCGGCGCAATGGCGAGCGCTACCCCTGCTACATCACCGACCTCGACCTCACCGGCCTGCACGGCACGGGGCGCAGCCAGACCGTGCAGCACCTGCGCTACAAGTCGCGACTGGAAGCGGCATTGAACCTGGCGCTCAGGAGTGGATGAGAACAACTAGCATTTGATAACAATTTGCCTTCACGCTAGGATCGCCGCGCCAACGGGCTGCGCCCCAACCAGAGCATCCATCGTGAACGAGCCAGGCAACAGTACCGATCTGTTCGTGAACCATCGCAACGCACTCGTGGATTACGCGGCGCCGATCACCGGCTGCCGCGCCGAGGCCGAGGAAGTCGTGCAGGAGGCCTGGGTACGTTTCAGCCAGGCCGAACGCGACCATCTCGCGCAGCCGCTGGCCTATCTCTATCGCATCGTGCGCAACCTGTCGCTGGACCTGGTTCGCCGCGCCGGCAACGTGCAACGCCAGGAAGATGCCGACGATCTGCTCGCCGAACTGCCGGCGAGTACCCCCTCCCCCGAACAGCAGCTGTGCCAGCAGGACGAGCTGCGCCTGATCGCCGAGGCGCTGGCACGGCTGCCGGAACGCACCCGCATCGCCTTCGAGATGCACCGGCTGGGTGGCTATACCCTGCAGCAGATCGCCGCGCACCTCGGCATCTCCGTCGGCCTCGCGCACCAGTTGGTGCGAACCGCGCTCAGCCACTGCGCAGCCAGCCTGGACGATGGGGCATGCTGATGCGCCGCCCCCCGCAAACGCCCCCAACGGCGGGCAACCCACAGACCTCGAACGCGATGAGCGCCACGATGAAGGACCTTCCTCGCCCGGACCCGAACTGGAACAGCGCCATGGAATGGCTGCTCTGGATTCAGGAGTCGCCGGACGACGAAGAGCTGCGCGCGGCCTGTCGCGCCTGGCAGCAGGCCTCTCCCGCCCATGCCCGGGCCTGGCAGCGGGCCGAGCGGGTCTGGCGCCTCAGCGGCCAGTTGCCACGCACCAGCCATCGGCGCTGGCCCGGTATGCGCCGGCGCCGGTTCGCAGTCATCGGCAGCGCCCTCGCCGCCTGTCTGACCTTGCTCATGGTGCTGCTGCCGTGGCACGGGCATGGCGAGCTGGACAACGGCAAGGGCGCGCCGCGGCAACTGGTCCTGGAGGATGGCAGCCGGGTCTGGCTGAAGGGCGGCAGCACCATCCGGCCCCGCTTCGACGACGATCACCGCCATCTGGACCTGCTGCAGGGCGAAGTCTTTTTCGAGGTCACTCCCGATGCTTCGCGCCCCTTCACCGTGCAGGCCGGCGACAGCCGCGTCGAAGTCACCGGCACCGCCTTCTCCGTAGCCCTGCAGGGGCCGACGTTGAGCATCGCCGTCGAACATGGCTCGGTGCGCGTCGAGGACCCGCGGCGCAATACCCGACTCAAGGGCGGCGACCGCATGCGCCTGGACACCCGCGACGGACTGCGCATGCGCGACCGCGTCATGCCGGCACGCGTGGCCGCCTGGCGCCGCGGCGAACTGATCGCCGAAGACCAGCCGATCGGCGAACTGCTGGAGCAGTTGCGGCCGCATTATGCCGGCTGGATCCTGCTGCAGGACCCGGCGCTGGCCAACGAGCGCGTCACCGGCCGGTACGACCTGCAACATCCGCAGGCCGCGCTGCAGGCGTTGGTCCAACCCCATGGCGGCCGAGTGGAAAGCTGGTCGCCCTACCTGCTGGTGATCCGCCGCTGACGGGCCGTTGAAAAGCTTTGCCCGCGTCAGGCCTTGCAGGGGAATCGGGCACGGATTTCCTGCAGCAGCCGGTGTTCGAGCCATCGATCGATCGCAGGCAGGTTGGCGCTGAACACGGCGATGCCCAACGAGATCGGCACTGACGTGTTGGGCTTCGTCGCTACGCTCCTCAGCCCAACCTACGCACCCGACCTGCGGAAACGGGGCCTAGCTTTGAAAAACAGCCTGCATCGACCCTGCTGCGTTAAAACCGGCTCAAGGAAAATTCGCGATTTTCTGAAAATTCTGAACCGTCATCCGTCTTCTTGCCTGCAATCGGGAATTGTTCTCATCTAAGCATGCAGTAGAGGGATTCTTCAGTGAACCACCGCACCGCCGGGCCAGCCCGCACCCCGCTCCATTCCAGCCGCCTGTTCGCCGTCATCGCCGTGGCACTGCTGCTGGCCAGCCCCGACTTCGCTACGGCAGCCGAAACCATCGACGTCCGCCAGCAGACCCGCTCGTTCGACATCACCGCGCAGCCGCTGGCTGCCGCCTTGATCGCCTTCGGCCAGCAGGCCGACGTGCAGATCAGTGTCAGCAGCCAGTTGCTCAGGGACAAGCAGTCCGGCGCCGTGCAAGGCGAACTGACACTGGAACAGGCCCTGCAGCGCCTGCTCGCCGGCACCGGCCTCACCTGGCGCCGGCAGCGCGGCAGCACGCTCACCCTGGAGCCGGCACCGGCCGTCACCCCGAGCGCGGACCAAGCCGAACAGCGTCCTCTGCAGTTCGACGACGTAGTGGTGCTGGCCGACCGCACACACAAGCAGGGCGAAACCACGATAGACCGGCACCTCATCGAAAGCCTGCCTGCCGGCAATGGCGATATCACCAGCCTGCTGAAGATTCATCCAACGTGCAGTTCGACAATGCCCAGCTGAGCAGCAAGACGCCCGGCGAGATCGGCCCGGCCAATATCAGCATCAACGGCGCCAAGTTCTACCAGAACGCCTTTCTGGTCGATGGCATGAACATGAACAATGACATCGATCCTGCCCAGAGCCAACACACTCTGGCGAATGCCGTGCCAGGTCGCAGCCAGGGTCTGGCACTGGACACCGACCTGCTGGAAGAAATCCGGGTGCTCGACAGCAACGTCGGTGCGCAATACGGCGGCTTCAACGGCGGCGTAGTGGAAGCCAATACCCGCAAGCCGACGCGTGACCTGCACGGCCGGCTGTCCTACCAGACCACCCGTGCGCAGTGGACCGAGTATCACGTCGATGACGATGAACGGGAGAACTTCGAGGGCGCCGGATCAGGCACCGGCTACGCGGACAGCTATCAGCCCGAATTCACCAAGCATATCTACCGCGCCACACTGGAGGGTTACCTGACCGAGAGCGTCGGTCTGCTGGCCAACATTGTGCAGAAAGAATCGAGCATTCCGGTGCATCAATACACCCCCAACAACATCGGCAAGGTCGGCTACAGCGCGCAAACGCGCGACGAAGAACGCAAGGCGCAGAACATCTTCCTCAAGGCCGTCTGGCAGGCCAACGACCAGCTGGATCTCGAAGGCAGCCTGACCTACGCGCCGGAGGAATCGACCCACTACCGCAACAACGCTCTCGACAGCCGCTACAGCGTCGAGTCGGGCGGCCTGATGCTCAATACCAAGGCCCTCTACCAGGCCAATTCGCCCGCGTTACCCAGAACCTGTCACTAAGCCGCCTGGAAAACTCCCGCGACAGCGACCGTGACGACTGGAACAACTGGCGCAAGACGGCCGACAAGGACTGGGGCATCGGCACGACCTCGACCGAAGGCGGCTATGGCGACATTGAGCAGAGCCAGGATGCGTTCGACTACAAGCTGGTTGCGGACTGGAACAGACTCGATCTGTTCGGCAGCCAGCACCTGTTCCAGACGGGCTTCGAGTTCCGCCACCTGAAATACGATTACGAGCGCCTGAGCACGTCCACGGTGAACGTCTATTCCCTGTTGGGCAGCCGTACCTGTGCCAGCATGCCGGGACAGGGGCTATGCGACGAAGACCTGGGGCAGTATGTCGGCACTCTGACCCGCTATGACCAGGGCGAAGTACGCTTTTCCCTCAACAGCTGGGCCGCCTTCCTTCAGGACGAGATCCGCTTCGGCAACCTCATGCTGCGCCCAGGCGCACGCCTGGACAGCGACGACTACATGGACAAGCACACGCTGGCACCGCGTTTCGCCCTGGAGTGGGATGTCTTCGGCGAGCGCAGCACCCGCTTCCATGCCGGGGTCAATCGTTACTATGGCCGCAACTCAGCCGGTTGGCGCCTGCAACAGGGCCGCAGCGCGCTGGAACACACCTACCTGCGCAACGCCGGCAACGGCTTCACCTGGGTCGAACGCGCCCAGGGTGACGACACCCTGTTCTCGAAACTGGACATTCCCCATGACGACGAACTGACCTTCGGCCTGACCCAGCGGCTCGATGATCTCGAACTGGGCGTGAAATGGGTCAAGCGCAAGGGCCGCGACCAGGTCATGGAGGTGGAACAGGTCAACGGCGACTACCGCTACACCAACGATGGCCAGTCCAACACCGAAGTGCTGACGCTGACTCTTACCCCTCTGCGCAGCTTCGATGCCTGGGGGGCCCGCACCTCGGGCCAACTGGCAGCCGACTGGACCCACCACAATACCAATCACAACAGCTACGCGGACTCTGTCGAAGAGGATCGCTACGTCCATTACCAGGCAAGGTGATCCACATCAGCGACCTGCCTCCATCGAACTACACCCGCGACTGGACCTACCGGCTCACCACCATCACCGAGATCCCCGTCTGGCGCCTCAGCTGGAGCAACTTCTTCCGCTATCGCGCCGGTGTCGATACGCTCAAACAGGCCTTGCAATCGGTCAACGGCTATCGCGCCTACTACGACAAGTCGTATGGCAATGCCTTCACCTGGGACGCGCGCCTCGCCTGGGAGCAGCCAACGCTCGAAGGCCAGGCCATTTTCGTCAATCTCGATGTCTACAACCTCACCAACCGCAGCAACGCCAACGACAATACCAGCGCCTCGGCCTACTACGATTCGGCAGTCTATGAAACCGGTCGCCAGTTCTGGTTGGAAGTCGGTTACCGGTTCTGATGGCCATGCAACTGTTGCCCGTTACGCTATTTAGCGTACTGCTGAGTGTCGCGGCCCAGGCCGACGATTGCCTGTACCACCTCGCCCCTGCGCCGGACAGGGAGGCTACGCCTGCCTGCGCCAGATCTACACCCAGCCGCCACACACCTGGCCGGCGCCACACGTGGACAAGGACATCGCCTGGCAGGAACTCGGCCCGCTGCCCGAGCGTGCGCCCTCGCCGCCGGGCAATCCTTTCAGTGAGGCCAAGGCGGCCCTGGGCGAGCGGCTGTTCTTCGACCCCATCCTGTCGCGCTCGAGGCAGATCGCCTGCGCCTCCTGCCACGAGCCGGACCTGGCCTTCGCCGATGGCCGCAAGGTGTCCTTCGGCCATGACCGCCAGGCCGGGCGGCGCAATTCACCGAGCCTGGTGATGAGCGGCTTCACCCGCCAGCCATTCTGGGACGGCCGCGCCGCCAGCCTCGAGGACCAGGCGCTGTTTCCCGTGGAGGACCCGCTGGAAATGGCCTTCGAGCGGGACGAACTGCTGCGACGGCTGAATGCCGACGCCGGCTATCGTCAGCGTTTCGCCGAGGCGTTCGGCGCGGATGCGATCGACGCGCGCATGCTGCGCCAGGCCCTGGCCAGCTACCAGCGCACGCTGGTGCGTTTCGCCCGCAACACGCGCTTCGAGCGTTTCCTGCGCGGCCGCCACGACGCGCTGAGCGACGAGCAACTGCACGGCCTGCATCTGTTTCGCACCCGGGCGCGCTGCATGAACTGCCACTTCGGCCCGGCCCTGAGCGACGACCAATTCCACAACGCCGGCATGACCTACTACGGGCGCAGGTACCAGGACCTGGGGCGCTACGAGGTGACCGGCCGGGCGGAGGACGTCGGTCGTTTCCGCACGCCGTCGCTGCGCCTGGTGAGCCGGACCGGGCCGTGGATCCACAACGGGCTGTTTCCCGACCTGAGGGGGCTGCTCAATTTCTACAACGCCGGCATGCCCCGGCCGAAACCCACTGCCGCGCAGCAGGACGATCCGCTGTTTCCGGCCACCTCGGCGCGCTTCCAGCCGCTGGAGCTGAACCGGGACGAACTGCAGGCGCTACGCAGCTTTCTCGACACGCTCTGAACATCGAGATCTGAATGGATTTTCTCGACTCGGCCGCCATCGACCACGGACTGCACGCCGCAGCAACCATCCTGCTGGCTATCGCGCTATATCGGTTTTATCGACTGGAGAAACGTATCGCGGCACTGGCAGCCCGGCAGCGGGACTACCGGGCGATGGAGCGGGCGGGAGCTGAAGCTCAGAGCGGGTCGCCCGCCGCTTCCGGCTGATACTCGATGGCGAGCAGGGTGAGCTTGAGCACCTTGCCGCCCGGCGCCGGCCAGTCGATGTGCTGGCCGGCGCTCATGCCCAGCAGCGCGGTGCCTACCGGCGCCAACACCGATACGGTGCCTTCCTTGCCGGCGTCCTGCGGATAGACCAGCGTCAGGTGGTAGTCCTTGCCGCTGCCTTCGTCGCGACAATGCACGCGCGAGTTCATGGTGACGACGCCGGCGGGCATTTCGCTGCGCTCCACGACCTGCGCCCGCGACAATTCCTGCTCGAGCGCTTCGGCAGCCGGACCGTAGTCGTCCAGGTTGTCGAGCAGCCGCTCAAGCCGCTGCAGATCGAGTTGGGTGAGGATGATCGGCGGTGCGCTGGTCATGGGTTCTGGCTAGCTCCTGCAAAAATCAAAAGGCGAAAAAAGCAAAACCCCGCCCGAAGGCGGGGTTTTGTTGACCTGTGCAAGACACTATCACAGCGGCCCGAATAAGCAAGGCCCCGCCCCGCAGGCCAGCAATCACGGGCGCTGCAGGACGACGGGCTCAGAGCTCGTCGAACGTCAGCGCTTCGCCGGCCTGTTCCTGGGTGGCGCGCGCGAGCAGCTCGCCGAGCCGCTCGCCGCTGGCGTCGCACAGCCACAACCGGTTGCCTTCGTCATAGTCGAAATGGAAGCCGCCGGAACGTGCGGCGACCCACAGCTGGCGCAAGGCCGGCTGGCGGCTGAGGATCAGCTGGCTGCCATTGTCGAAGCGCACCGTCAGCACCCCGCCGGAATTTTCCAGGTCGACATCGAGGCCGCTGTCATCGAATGCGTCCTCGACACTTTCCTGCACGGTATCGACCAGATCGTGATAGCGGGCTTCGCTCAGGCTCATGCGGCTGTTCCTCGGCTGAAAGGGGCGCGGCAGCGGGCCGCACTGAATGGCGGCGAGCTTAGAGCTTGTTCCCGTTTCGATACAACCCATCCCCAAGCGGGCTCGGCGAGTACCGTAGCGAGCCATGCTCGCGAAGCAGGCCCTGCAAGCCATCGCGGACATAGCCCGCTCTTGCAAAAGTCCCGCGGCAACGCCGGTCGCGGCGGCCACGCCACACGCAGCCCGCATAGGCAATCCGGCGGGTGCTGGGTATACTCCGGCGATTAGCTTTTTCAAGGATTCCAACCCCCATGAAGCGTCTGTTGCTTCCCTTCGTCGCCCTCGCCGTTTTCGCCGCCGCGCTCAGCGGCTGCGGCCAGAAAGGTCCGTTGTACCTGCCGGATGACGAGCAAACCGTCAAAGAACGTTCCAAAGACCGTTTCGAACTCTAAAGGAGGCAATTCATGGAAGCCTTCTCGTACCGCGACGGTCAGCTCTTCGCGGAGGGCGTGGCACTGTCCGCGCTGGCACAGCGCTTCGGCACCCCGACCTACGTCTACTCCCGCGCCCACATCGAGGCCCAGTACCGGGCCTACGCCGATGCGCTGCAGGGCATGCCGCATCTGGTCTGCTTCGCCGTCAAGGCCAACTCGAACCTGGGCGTACTGAACGTCCTGGCGCGCCTCGGCGCCGGCTTCGACATCGTCTCGCGCGGCGAGCTGGAGCGCGTGCTGGCCGCTGGCGGCCAGCCGCAGCGCATCGTCTTCTCCGGCGTCGGCAAGACCCGCGACGACATGCGCCGCGCGCTGGAGGTCGGCGTGCACTGCTTCAACGTCGAATCCACCGACGAGCTGGAGCGCCTGCAGCAGGTCGCCGCCGAGCTGGGCCTGCAGGCGCCGGTGTCGCTGCGGGTCAACCCGGACGTGGACGCCGGCACCCACCCGTACATTTCCACCGGGCTCAAGGAAAACAAGTTCGGCATCGACATCGACCAGGCCGAGGCGGTCTATGCCCGCGCTGCCGAGCTGCCGAACCTGGAGGTGGTTGGCGTCGACTGTCATATCGGTTCGCAACTGACCAGCCTGCCACCGTTCCTCGATGCGCTCGATCGCCTGCTGGCGTTGATCGACCGCCTCGCCGCACGCGACATCCACATCCGTCACCTGGACCTGGGTGGCGGCCTCGGCGTGCGCTACCGCGACGAACAGCCGCCACTGGCCGGCGACTACATCCAGGCCGTGCGCCAGCGCATCGAGGGCCGCGGGTTGGCACTGGTGTTCGAACCGGGCCGCTCCATCGTCGCCAACGCCGGCGTGCTGCTGACCCGCGTGGAGTACCTCAAGCACACCGCGCACAAGGATTTCGCCATCGTCGATGCGGCGATGAACGACCTGATCCGTCCGGCGCTGTACCAGGCCTGGATGAACGTGATCGCCGTGCAGCCGCGTGCCGGCCAGACCCGCCGCTACGACATCGTCGGGCCGATCTGCGAGACCGGCGACTTCCTCGCCAAGGACCGCGAACTGGCCCTGGCCGAAGGCGATCTGCTGGCCGTGTGCTCGGCCGGTGCCTATGGTTTCGTCATGAGCTCCAACTACAACAGCCGTGGCCGCGCCGCGGAGGTGCTGGTGGATGGCGAGCAGGCCTTCGAGGTGCGCCGCCGCGAGAGCGTGCAGGAGCTTTATGCCGGCGAAAGCCCGCTGCCCAGTTGAGGCCGAGACCATGCTTCTGCGCTTTACCAAGATGCACGGCATCGGCAACGACTTCATGGTCATCGACCTGGTCAGCCAGCACGCGCACATCCAGCCCAAGCACGCCAAGCAATGGGGCGATCGCCATACCGGCATCGGCTTCGACCAGTTGCTGATCGTCGAGCCGCCGCAGAATCCGGACGTGGACTTCCGCTACCGCATCTTCAATTCCGACGGCTCGGAAGTGGAGCAGTGCGGCAACGGCGCGCGCTGCTTCGCCCGCTTCGTGGTGGACAAGCGCCTGACCGTCAAGCGCAGGATCCGCGTCGAGACCAAGGGCGGCATCATCGAACTGGATATCCGCCCGGATGGCCAGATCCGCGTCGACATGGGGCCGCCCCGCCTGGTGCCGGTCGAGATTCCCTTCCAGGCCGAAGGCGAGGCGCTCAGCTATCCGCTGCAGGTCGACGGCCAGAGCCTCGAAATCGCCGCCGTATCCATGGGCAACCCGCATGCCGTATTGCGCGTCGACAACGTCGACCAGGCGCCGGTGCACGAGCTGGGCCCGAAGATCGAACACCATCCGCGCTTCCCGCAGCGGGTCAACGCGGGCTTCCTGCAGGTCATCGACCGCCAGCATGCGCGCCTGCGCGTCTGGGAGCGTGGCGCCGGTGAAACCCAGGCCTGTGGCACCGGCGCCTGCGCCGCGGCGGTCGCCGCCATCCGCCAGGGCTGGATGGACTCGCCGGTGCAGATCGAGCTGCCCGGCGGCCGTCTGTCCATCGAATGGGCAGGCCCGGGGCAGCCGGTTATGATGACCGGCCCCGCCGTTCGCGTTTTTGAAGGACAGGTTCGCCTATGACCGACCAGACCCAGGGCAACGAGCCGCTGCCCGACGCCGAAGCCGTCGCCGCCTACCTGCGTGCCCACCCGGAATTCTTCGTCGACCACGACGAGCTGATTCCCGAATTGCGCATCCCCCACCAGCCCGGCAGCGCGGTGTCGCTGGTGGAGCGCCAGGTCAAGCTGCTGCGCGAACGCAACATCGAGATGCGCCACCGCCTGTCGCAACTGATGGACGTCGCCCGCGACAACGATCGGCTGTTCGACAAGACCCGCCGGCTGTTGCTCGACCTGCTCGATGCCGGCAGCCTGGAGGAAGTGGTCAGCGCGGTGGAAGACAGCCTGCGCCACGAGTTCCAGGTACCCTACGTCAGCCTGATCCTGTTCAGCGACGCCGCGCTGCCGGTGGGCCGCTGCGTCAGCTCCGGCGAGGCGCAGCAGAGCATCGGCGGCCTGCTGGACGGCGGCAAGACCATCTGCGGCGTGCTGCGCCCGCACGAGCTGAGCTTCCTGTTCGGCGCCGAGGACAGCTCCAGCATCGGCTCGGCCGCGGTGGTCACGCTCGCCAACCAGCTGGGCGTGCTGGCGATCGGCAGCCCCGATCCACAGCACTACAAGAGCTCGCTGGGCACGCTGTTCCTCGGCTACATCGCCGAAGTGCTCACCCGCGTGCTGCCGCGCTTCGGCACGCCGCTGCGGTCGGTACGCTAAAGCAACTGCAAGCGCATCAGTGTAGGAGCCAGCTTGCTGGCGATCGGTGGCTTGCAACATCGCCAGCAAGCTGGCTCCTACATCCATGGGTAGCTTGCCGCTTTTCCAGATCGAAGGAGCCCTTGTGCAAACCGATCTAGACGCCTACCTCGAACACCTGCGCAGCGCCCGGCAGCTGTCGGCGCATTCGCTGGATGGCTACCGGCGCGACCTGCACAAGCTGCTCGGCTACTGCGCGCAGCAGCACATCGCCAGCTGGAACGAGCTGCACGGCCGCCACCTGCGCCAGCTGATCGCCGAGCTGCACCGCAAGGGCCAGTCCAGCCGCAGCCTGGCGCGCCTGCTGTCCTCGGTGCGCGGCTTCTACCGCTATCTCAACCAGGAAGGCCGCTGCCAGCACGACCCGGCTACGGGCCTGTCGGCCCCCAAGGGCGAACGGCGCCTGCCGCGCCTGCTGGATACCGACCGCGCCATGCAGCTGCTCGATGGCGGCGTGGAAGACGAGTTCATCGCCCACCGCGACCAGGCGATGCTGGAGCTGTTCTATTCCTCGGGGTTGCGCCTGTCCGAACTGGTCGGGCTGAACCTCGACCAGCTCGACCTGGCCGCCGGCCTGGTGCGAGTGCTCGGCAAGGGCAACAAGGTCCGCGAGCTGCCGGTCGGCCGCAAGGCACGCGAAGCGCTGCAGACCTGGCTGCCGTTGCGGGCACTGGCCAACCCGGCCGACGGCGCGGTCTTCATCGGCCAGCAGGGCCGCCGCCTCGGCGCCCGCGCCGTGCAGTTGCGGGTACGCCAGGCCGGCGTGCGCGAGCTCGGCCAGCACCTGCATCCGCACATGCTGCGCCACAGCTTCGCCAGTCACCTGCTGGAATCCTCGCAGGACCTGCGCTCGGTGCAGGAACTGCTCGGCCACGCCGACATCGGCACCACGCAGATCTACACCCACCTGGATTTCCAGCACCTGGCCAAGGTCTACGACCAGGCGCACCCGCGCGCCAAGCGCAAGCAGGACACCGACACATGAGCATCCGCCTGATCACCTTCGACCTCGACGACACCTTCTGGGAAGCCAGCCCGGCGATCCACAGCGCCGAAACCGCCCTGCGCGACTGGCTGGGCCACAATGCTCCGCGCCTGGGCGAGTTTCCGATCGAGGCGCTGGGGGCGATCCGGCGCATGCTGGTCGAGCGCGAGCCGGCGCTCCGGCACCGCATCAGTGAGCTGCGCCGGCGCATCCTGTTCCATGCGTTGAACGATGCCGGCTACCCCACCCACGAGGCGAGCGAGCTGGCCGAGCAGGGCTTCCAGGTGTTCCTCGAAGCGCGCCATGGGGTGCAGATCTACCCCGACGTGCAGCCCACCCTGGAATTCCTCGCCAACCACTACACCCTCGGCGTGATCACCAACGGCAACGCGACGTGCGCCGCCTGGGCCTGGCCGACTATTTCCGCTTCACCCTCTGCGCCGAGGAACTGGGCGTCGGCAAGCCCGACCCGCACCCGTTCCAGCAGGCGCTACGCCTCGGCGAAGTCGAGGCGAGCCAGGCGGTGCACATCGGCGACCATGCGCTGGACGATATCGCCGGCGCACAGCAGGCCGGCCTGCGCGCGGTCTGGTTCAACCCGGGCGGCATCGCCTGGCAGCACGACTACCAGCCGGACGCCGAGATCCGCAGCCTGGCCGATCTGCCCAAGCTGCTGCACGGCTGGCGCAGCAGCTGACGAACGGCCGCAGCCGTCCAGACACGAAGAAGCCCGCACGCGGGCGGGCTTCTGGGTATTCATCCGTGCTCAGATAGGGCGGCTTCCGTACTTGCTATCAGGCTTCTTCGGCGGGTCGGCGACCACATTGGGCTCGACCTCCTGCACCCGACCGCCACGCGCCAGGAATTCCTCCATGGCCCGCGCCAGCGCATCGCGCTCCTTCTGCTTGGCCTCCAGGCTCGGCAGTTCGTCAGGCTCGGCGGCTTTCGCCTTGGCCTTCTTGGTCGGCGTGGCCCGCTCGCTGTCGGTGCCTTCGTCGTCGAGGCTGTCGTCGGCGTCGTCGGCCGCGTTCAGCTCCTCCCCTTCCTCCTCGTCGCCCACGTCCAGATCGTCTTGTTCTAGTTCTTCTTCGCTCATGTTCAACCTCATGGCTTGCCAAAGCGGTAGTAAGTTATAGCCCAGCGATGCGGAATGACCGTCACCGCCAAAAAAAATTCAACTTGCCGTTCCGTGCAGCGTTGCCACTATCTGCCGCGAACCACCCTGATCGCGGTGTTCCCCGAGATAGACGCCCTGCCAGGTCCCCAGCGCCAGGCGCCCATCGCTGACCGGCAGGCTCAGCTGACAGCCGAGCAGGCTGGCCTTGAAGTGCGCGGGCAGATCGTCCGGCCCTTCGTAATCGTGCTCGTAGCCGCCCTCACCCTGCGGCACCAGGCGGTTGAAGAAGCGCTCGAAATCCCGGCGCACCGCGGCATCGGCGTTTTCGTTGACGGTCAGCGAGGCCGAGGTATGCCGCAGCCACAGATGTAACAGACCGATCCGGCATTGCCGCAGTTCCGGCAGCGCCGCCAGCAACTCGTCGGTGATCAGGTGAAAACCGCGCGGCCGCGGCCGCAGGGCGATCCGGGTCTGTTGCCACATGTGGGAAGACTCATGTTCAACGGCTGATCGCGCGCATTCTAGCGTGGCGCCAGAAAAAACAAAGGGCGCCAAAAGGCGCCCTTGTCACAAGCCGTCGAATCGTTACTGACGGGTGAATTCCGGATAGCTTCCAGACCGCACTCGACCACGTCGACGCCCTCGTATTCCTCTTCCTCGCTGACGCGCAGGCCGATCACCGCTTTAATGATGCCCCAGACGATCAGGCTGGCGATGAACACCCAGAGGAAGATCGACACCAGGCCCAGCAGCTGTGCGCCGAAGGAGGCATCCGCGTTGGTCAGCGGCACCGCCAGCAGGCCCCACATGCCGGCGACGCCGTGCACGGAGATGGCGCCGACCGGATCATCGAGCTTCAGCTTGTCCAGGCCGAGGATGCTGAACACCACCAGCACGCCGCCGACGCCGCCGATCAGCGTCGCCTGCAGGGCACTCGGGGTCAGCGGCTCGGCGGTGATCGCCACCAGGCCGGCCAGGGCGCCGTTGAGCACCATGGTCAGGTCGGACTTGCCGAACAGCAGGCGGGCGGTGATCAGCGCCGCCACCAGGCCGCCGGCGGCCGCCATGTTGGTGTTGACGAAGACCTGGGCCACGGCGTTGGCATCCTCGATGGTGCTCATCTTCAGCTGCGAACCACCGTTGAAGCCGAACCAGCCCATCCACAGGATGAACGCACCGAGGGTCGCCAGCGGCATGTTGGCGCCGGGGATGGCATTGATCTGGCCGTTCGGGCCGTACTTGCCCTTGCGCGCGCCGAGCAGCAGGACACCCGCCAGCGCCGCGGTGGCACCCGCCATGTGCACCACGCCGGAGCCGGCGAAGTCGAGGAACCCGGCGGCATCGAGGAAACCGCTGCCCCATTTCCAGAACCCCTGCACCGTAGATGAAGCCGGTCATCACCACGGCGAAGGCGATGAAGGCCCAGAGCTTCATGCGCTCGGCCACCGCACCGGAGACCACCGACATGCAGGTGGCGGCGAACACGACCTGGAAGAAGAAGTCGGAGCGCGAGGAATAGTACGGTGCGTCCTCACCACCGGCGGCCACCACGTCGACCGCGTTCTCGTCGCCGATCAGGAATCCCAGGCTGGGGAGAATGCCGCCTTCCGGGCTGGAATACATGATGTAGTAGCCGATCAGCAGGTACATGATCGACGCCACCGCATAGAGCACGATGTTCTTGGTCAGGATCTCGGCGGTGTTCTTCGCCCGGACCAGGCCGGACTCGAGCATGGCGAAACCGGCCGCCATCCACATCACCAGGGCTCCGCAGATCAGGAAGTAGAAGGTATCGAGTCCGTACTGGACGGGTATCAACGCTGTGCTATCCATGTTTCACCTCTTGCTGTCGCGCTTCTCGCGCTGTTCGGTCTGCAGGCCGCCGCGTTCTGCGCCGACGGCCTGCCCTGGCCCCGGGTTGGCTCCGGGGCTGCCCTGAAATGGGTTACAGGTTGTAGCCACGCTCGTTGTGCAGGCTGAGGTCGAGGCCGACGGTCTCCTGCTCCTCGGTGACCCGCAGGCCCATCACCAGATCGATCACCTTGAGGATCACGAAGGTGACGACGGCGGTATAGATCACCGTGAAAAGCACGCCCTTGAACTGGATCCACAGCTGCAGCGCGATGCTTTCCACCTCACCGAAGCCCCCCAGCACCGGTGCCGCGAACACCCCGGTGAGCAGCGCGCCGACGATGCCGCCGATGCCGTGCACACCGAAGGCGTCCAGCGAGTCGTCGTAGCCCAGCTTGCGCTTCAGGCTGGTCGCACAGAGGAAGCAGACCACGCCGGAGACCAGGCCGATGACCAGCGCGCCCATCGGACCGACCGTACCGGCGGCCGGGGTGATGGCGACGAGGCCGGCGACCACGCCGGAGGCGATGCCCAGCGCGCTGGGTTTGCCATGGGCGATCCACTCGGCGAACATCCAGCCCAGCGCAGCCGCCGCGGTGGCGATCTGGGTGACCAGCATGGCCATCCCGGCGGTGCCGTCGGCGGCCACAGCCGAGCCGGCGTTGAAGCCGAACCAGCCGACCCAGAGCATTCCCGCGCCGACCAGGGTCAGGCCGAGGTTGTGCGGTGCCATCGGCGTGGTCGGGTAGCCCTTGCGCTTGCCCAGCACCAGGCAGGCCACCAGGCCGGCGATACCGGCGTTGATGTGCACCACGGTGCCACCGGCGAAGTCGAGCACGCCCCAGTCCCACATCAGGCCGCCGTCGCCGCTCCAGACCATGTGGGCGATCGGTGCATAGACCAGGGTGAACCAGACACCGAGGAAGACCAGCATCGCCGAGAACTTCATGCGTTCGGCGAAGGCGCCGACGATGAGCGCCGGGGTGATGATGGCGAAGGTCATCTGGAAGGTGATGAAGACGCTTTCCGGGAAGGCGCCGATCAGGCTGTCGGGGCTCAGGCCGCTGAGGAAGGCGCGCTCCAGGCCACCGACGAAGGAATTGAAGTTGGTGACTCCCGCTTCCATGCCGGTGGTGTCGAAGGCGAGGCTATAGCCGTAGACCATCCAGAGGATGCTCATCAGGCCAGTGACGGCGAAGCATTGCATCATCACCGAGAGGATATTCTTCGAGCGGACCATGCCGCCGTAGAACAGGGCCAGCCCAGGGACCGTCATGAACAGCACCAGCGCAGTGGCCGTGAGCATCCATGCCGTGTCGCCTGAATCCAGCGTTGCCTCCTGCGCCATGGCCAGGCCGGGGCTTAACAGGGACAAAAGGGCTCCTAGCCCTGCGAATTTTCGCAGAGTCATGGTTTTACTCCTGGGGCGTGGGGGGGGGTTCGCAGGTCTGCTTAAATCGCGTCGGTATCGGTTTCGCCGGTACGGATGCGGATGGCCTGTTCCAGGTTGACGACGAAGATCTTGCCGTCACCGATCTTGCCGGTGTTGGCCGCCTTGGTGATGGCCTCGATCACGCGATCGAGCTGATCGTCGGCGATGGCCACGTCGATCTTCACTTTCGGCAGGAAATCGACGACGTATTCAGCACCGCGGTACAGCTCGGTATGCCCCTTCTGGCGACCGAAACCCTTGACCTCGGTGACCGTGATGCCCTGCACGCCGATTTCCGACAGCGACTCGCGCACGTCGTCCAGCTTGAACGGCTTGATGATGGCAGTGACTAGTTTCATGAAAACTTCTCCCGTTTTAGGTGGACTTGCCCCAGAAGTACGAACCCGGCTCAAGTCTAAGCTCAGTGTCTGGCTCTTGTAACGCTCCGACTGCGGCCGGAGCGGCTAAACCGACACCACCAACCTCTCCAACAACGCGTCTCGAATCGCCTGTGCGCCGCAACCCGGTGGTGCATGCGTCGATGGGAACAAAGCAGAATCGATGCCAGCTTTAGCCAAGGCCGGATTTCAGGGGCTTCAGCTACCGACGCCACGCCCCGACGGGCGGTTGCGTCGCACGCATGCACCAAAACAGGGCGCACGCGTACCCGCAACTGCTCAATTTTTGTGCGCAGGCAAGCCGAAAAAATCGCGTGCTACACTGCGCGCCGTTCAACAGCAGGTATTGTCAATGTTGCCGCCCAAAGCTTTCCTAGATGCCATCGGCTCCCAGGCCTCGCGCCTGTTCAATGGCGAGGCGCCGCTGCCGCGCGGCGAATTCGAAGCCCAGCTCAAGGCTGTGGTGCAAGGTGCGCTGAACAAGCTCGATGTGGTCAGCCGCGACGAATTCGACAGCCAGATGGTCGTGCTCGCCCGCACCCGCGCCCGCCTGGAGGCGCTGGAAGCCAAAGTCACCGAACTGGAAGAAAGACTCGCGCCGCCCGCGTCCGAATAGACCGGGCCGCGACACGATCAAGGAGCGATCGAATGTCCCTGGCCATCGTTCACAGCCGCGCGCAGGTCGGCGTCGAAGCCCCGTCGGTGACGGTCGAGGCCCACCTGGCCAACGGCCTGCCGGCACTGGCGCTGGTGGGCCTGCCGGAAACCGCGGTCAAGGAAAGCAAGGACCGCGTGCGTAGCGCCATCCTCACCTCCGGCTTCGATTTCCCGCCGCGGCGCATCACCCTCAACCTCGCCCCCGCCGACCTGCCCAAGGATGGCGGCCGCTTCGACCTCGCCATCGCCCTCGGCATCCTCGCCGCCAGCGGCCAGCTGCCCGCCGAGCGCCTCGATGCCCTGGAATGCCTCGGCGAGCTGGCGCTGTCCGG
>NZ_AZSV01000052.1:0-33726 GCF_000582595.1 Pseudomonas sp. BAY1663 | reverse complement strand
GGCAACGCGGCTCGCGACGAAACGGCAACAAACCCTAGGGTCTACCAGCCGCTGCCGCTTGAACGCGGTGAGCGCGCGGGCAGGCTCGTCGCCCCGCAGGGCGGCGATCAGCGCCTCGAGCTCCTCTTTCATGGCGATTTCCATGCCGGCGAGCCGGCCGTTGCCCAGCAATCGCCTGGTGGCCTGCAGCGCTTGCGGCGGCGCCTCAGCCAGTTTTCGTGCGGCCTGCAGCGCGCGCTCCAGGGCCTTGCCATCGGCGACCCGCTCGTTGAGCAGGCCCAGGGATTCCGCCGTCGCGGCGTCGAAGCGCTCCCCCAGAAGCAGCAGCTCAGCGGCGCGCTGGCGCCCCAGCAGGGCCGGCAGCACGAAGGTCGAGCCGAATTCCGGGCAGATCCCCAGCGCCACGAAGGGCAACTGGAAGAACGCGCTCTGTCCGGCATACACCAGGTCGCAGTGCAGCAGCAGGGTGCAGCCGATGCCTATCGCATGCCCTTCTACCGCTGCCACCACAGGTTTGCCGTAGGTGTTCAAGCGTTGCATGAAGCGGTAGGCCGGGTGCCCGGCATCGCGGATCGGGTGCTCGACGAAGTCCTCCAGGTCGTTGCCGCTGCAGAACATCCGCGCGCCGCCGGTGATGACCAGCACCCGCACGGAATCCTCCGCCGCGGCCGCGTCCAGCGCCGCTGCCAGGGCCTCGTATAGCCTGCAGTTCAACGAATTCTTTCGCCCCGGATTATCCAGGCTCAGGATCCGTACCCGTCCTTCATTCTCGATGCGAATGCTGGCATCCGGCTGCATGCCGCCTCCTGTTTGCCGCTCAGATGGGCGTAGCGAACTGCTGGCGCAGGGCGCGTTTGAGCAGTTTGCCCGAGGAGTTCTTCGGCAGCTGCTGCACGAAGTGCACCTGTTTCGGCACCTTGAAGGGGGCCAGGCTGGCGCGGGCATGGCGAAGCAGCGCCTCCGCATCCGCGGCGGCGTCCTGTTTCAGGACCACCACCGCGGCGATCGCCTCGATCCATCTCTCGTCGGGGACGCCGATCACCGCCACTTCGGCGACGTGCGGATGACTGTAGAGCGCTTCTTCCACGTCGCGGCTGGCGACCAGCACGCCGCCGGTATTGACGATGTCCTTGATGCGATCGACGATCCAGATGTAGCCCTGCTCGTCGCGATAGCCCAGGTCGCCGGAGTGGAACCAGCCGCCAGCGAAGGCCTCCGCGGTCTCGTCCGGCTTGCCCCAGTAGCCGGTCATCAACTGCGGCGAGCGGTGCACCAGCTCGCCCGGCACGCCTGGCGGGCAGTCTTCGCCCGTCAGCGGATCGATGATCCGCGTTTCCACGTTGATCACGGGCCGCCCGCAGGAGGCCGGGCGTTCCTTGTGCTCCTGGGGCGAGAGCACGGTCGCCAGCGGGGCGATCTCGCTTTGCCCGTAGCAGTTGTAGAGGCCCGACAGCGGTAGCCGCTCGCCCAGTTCCCGGGCGATCGGCTCGGGCATGATGGAGGCGCCGTAGTAGAGCTTCTGCAGATGCTGCAGCTCGGCTTCGACGAACCGTTCGTGGCGTAGCAGGGCGATCCAGACCGTGGGCGGTGCAAAGAAGCTGTTCAGTCGCTTTTCCTTCAGCAGCCGGAGAATCGCTTCGGGGGCCGGCGTATCCAGCAGGCAGCTGTAGGCGCCGGCCAGCAGCGCCGGCATGGTGAACACGTGCATCTGGGCCGAATGGTAGAGCGGCAGCGCCGCCAGGCAGCGGTCGGAGGCCTTGATGTCCAGGTGCAGCAGGCAACTGAAATACTCCGCCATCAGCGAGCGATGGGTATGCATCGCACCCTTGGGGTCGGAGGTGGTGCCGGAGGTATAGAGAATCTGCACGACATCGTGTTCGGACACTGCCACCTCCGGTGCCCGGGCGCAGCCGGAACCGCTGGCGATGGCGAGGATGTCGCTTCGGCCCGCGGCCGCGGCGTCGCTGTGCAGGCTGCCGCGAAACGCCAGCTGCCGCGAGCCACAGACGCTGTCGACGAGCCCGTTCAGGCTGTCGTCGGCAAACAGCGCGCGGGCCCCCGACTGGTCGAGCACATAGGCCAGCTCGCGTTCGGTCAGCGAGAAGTTGACCGGAACATGAATCAGGCCTGCGCGGGTACAGGCCAGCCAGAGGACCAGGTAGGCGTCGGAATTCTTGCCGTAGGCCGCCACCCGGTCGCCCTTGTCCAGGCCCGCTGCCAGCAGGTGATTGGCCACGCGGTTGGCTGCCTGGTCCAGCGCCTGGTAGCTCCAGCTGCGGTCCTGGTACTCCAGGGCGATTTGCGCCTTGCGTTGCTGGGCGGTGCGCTGCAGGGCATCGCCGATGGTGTTGCGGGTCACCTGGTTGAACGACGGTTGGGCTTGTATGACCGCTCTCATGACACACCTCGAATAATTATTGTTGTTCACGGATGTGGATCGATTCAGCGCCAGGCTCCGGCTCTCAGGCATGCCTGGTTCAACTGGTGCGGATGGCTTGCTCTGTCCGCCGGCGGTGCATCGCTCACTGCGCGAGACGTTCGATAATCAAGGCGATACCCTGGCCGCCGCCGATGCACAGGGTGACCAGCGCCCGCTGCTTGTCGAGGCGTTCCAGTTCGTACAGTGCCTTCAAGGTCAGGATCGAGCCCGTGGCCCCCACCGGGTGGCCGTGGGCGATGGCCCCGCCGTTGACGTTCACCTTGTCCGGATCGAACTCCAGGCTCTGCGCCACTGCCAGGGCCTGCGCGGCAAAGGCTTCGTTGCTTTCGATGAGGTCGATATCGGCCAGCTCCAGGCCCGCATTCTTCAGCGCCCGTTGCACCGCCGGAATCGGTCCCAGGCCCATCAGGTGCGGCTCCACGCCGGCGAAGGCGTAGCTGACGAAGCGCGCCCTGGGCATCAGCCCACGCGCCCGGGCCTCCTGCCGGGAGGTCAGCACCAGCACAGCGGCGCCGTCGTTGAGGCCGGAGGCGTTGCCGGCGGTGACCAGGCCATCCGGCTTGAATGCGGCGCGTAGCTTCTGCAGGCCCTCGAGCGTCGCGTCAGGGCGCACATGCTCGTCCTTGTTGAAGGCCACGCTGTCGCGTCCCTGGCGAACCGGCACGGCGATGATCTGGCTGGCCAGGTGCCCGGCATCGATGGCGCTCGCCGCCTTGCGGTGGCTGTCGCAGGCATACTGGTCCAGCTGTTCGCGGGTGAAGCCGTAGCGGGTGGCGACGTTCTCGGCGGTGATCCCCATGTGGCCGCTGCCGAAGGGATCGCTGAGAATGCCGACGGTCAGGTCCTGGGCCGCCGCATCGCCCAGGCGCTGGCCGAAGCGCAGTTTCGGCAGCAGGTAGGCGCCCTGGCTCATGCTTTCCGCGCCACCGGCCAGGGCGATACGGCTGGCCCCTGCCTGGATCATCTGCGCCGCCGAGATTAGCGACTGTACCGAGGAGCCGCACAGGCGGTTCACGTTCAGCGCCGCGGCGCTGTCGGGCAGGCCGCAGTTTCGCGCGATGTGCCGCGCCAGGTAGGCGTCCTGGGGGCTGGTGGTGATGATGTGGCCGAAGACGGAGTGGTCGATCTCCTCGGCCGCCACCCCGGCGCGCTCGATGGCGGCGCGTCCGGCAAAGGTGCCCAGCTCGGCCGGGCTGTAGCTGGCCAGGCTGCCACCGAAATCGCCGATGGCGGTGCGTGCTCCGGCAACGATCACCACATCCTGCAGTTCGACTGTATCGGGCATCACGGGAACTCCTCTCTTTGTTCGCTCAGACCACGGGGCCCAGCATGTCGCGGGCGATCAGCTCTTTCATGATTTCCGAGGTGCCGGCATAGATGGTCTGGATCCGCGCATCCACATAGAAGCGGGAAATCGGGTATTCCAGCGTGTAGCCGTAGCCTCCGAACAGCTGCAGGCAACGGTCGATGCAGTGGCATTGCATCTCGCTCAGCAGCAGCTTGAGGGTGGCTGCATCGGTGCCGCTCATCGCTGCACGGGCATAGCGCTGCAGGCACTGATTGAAATAGGCACGGCCCATTTCCAGCTGCGCTCGCACTTCGGCGAGGGTAAAGCGGGTGTTCTGGAAGTCGGCGATGCGTTTGCCGAAGGCACGGCGTTCCTGTACGTAGTCCAGTGTCAGTTGCAGGGCACCGTCGATGGCGCCCAGGGCCTGGGCCGCGACACCCAGGCGTTCGCGGGGCAGCTCCTGCATCAGGTGGATGAAGCCCTTGCCGGTCTCGCCCAGCAGCGCCTCCTCCGGCACCACCAGCTCGTCGAAGAACAGCTCGGCGGTATCGCTGGCATGCTGGCCGATCTTGCGGATCGCCTTGCCGCGGGCGAATCCCGGCAAGGTGGTATCGACCAGGAACAGCGACACGCCGCGGGCACCGGCCTTCGGGTCGGTCTTGGCGCAGACGATCACCATGTCCGCCAGCAGGCCGTTGGTGATGAACACCTTGGCACCGTCGAGCTTCCAGCCACCGGCGACCTTCTGCGCCGTGGTGCGCATGGCGGCCAGGTCGCTGCCCGCGCCGGGCTCGGTCATGGCGATGGCGCCCAGCACCTCGCCGCTGGCCATGCGCGGCAGCCAGTACCGCTGCTGCCGCTCGCTGCCCAGATGAAGAATGTAGGGCATCACGATATTGGCGTGGATGTTGTAGCCGCTGGCCAGGCCGCCGAAGCCTGGCGGGAAATCTCCTCGCAGATCATCAGGCAGATTTCGACCCCGGCCCCGGAGCCGCCCAGCGCTTCCGGCAGATCGACGCCGAGCAGCCCGGCTTCGCCCAGGCGATGCCAGAGTTCGCGCGGCATCTGGTGTGCCGCTTCCCAGCTTTCGTAGTCGGGCGCCACTTCCTCTTGCAGGATGCGCCGCACCATTTGCTGAAACAGTGCCTGATCGTCGTCGCCCACTGCACTGTCGGCGACGGGCTGTTCCTGTACGTTCATGCTGAGCCCTTCGGGTTGTTGTTCTTGTATTGGGGCCGCCGGCCGGCTGACCACGGGATTATTAATAGAACCTTGGTTCGCCTCTTGGAATGACCTCTTCGGTCGTTTTGATTGATCGAATAGGCCATTGGGTGCAGGCTGCTGGCCATCGACGCAGGAACAGGAGTACCGCATGATCACCAGGGAACCGCCCGAGTCCTCGAAGGCCCACATTGCCAACCACTACGTGCGCGCCAGTATCGGCGGGGCTCTGCGCCAGGGGGCGGACCCGCTGCAGCTGCTGTCCGTGGCCGGGATCGCGCCGGACTGGATCGATCGCCCCGGGCAGCTGATCACCGAGCAGCAGCTCAGTGCGTTGATCAAGGCGGTCTGGCGCTTCACCCGCGACGAGTTCATGGGCCTGGCGCCGAGGGCCTGTAAACGCGGGGTGTTCTCATTGATGGCGGAATTGGCCCAGGGGGCCAGTACCCTCGGTGGCATGCTGCAGCAGAGCGCACGCTTCTATACGGCGGTTTCGGATGATCTGGAGATCGGGCTGGAAACGGATTCGTCGCAGTCGCCGCTGGTGTTCTACCGCCTGCATCTGCATCACCATGGCGAGGACCCGGAGCATTTCCTGCAGGAGTTCATCCTGCTGATGTGGCAGCGCTTCGCCGGCTGGCTGGTCGGGCAGCAGATCCCGGTCGCCAGTACCTGCTTCGGCTATCCGGTCGTCGAGCACGCGCGTGAATACCGGGTGATGTTCCTCGGCGAGCTGCTCCACGACCAGCCCCGCTGTGGCTTCTATCTGCACCCGCGCTTTTTGCAACTGCCGATCATCCGCAACGCCATGGAACTGCAGGCGTTCCTGCAGGACTGTCCAGCGGTGATTCTGCGTCGGCCTGTACGCGACAACAGCCTGCAGGCCCGGGTCAGGGTGCTGCTGCAGCGCTACGATCTCGAGCAGATGCCGGACCTGGAGGCGATCAGCCGACAGTTGCTGATGGCGCCGCGTACCCTGCGCCGCTGGCTGCAGGAGGAAGGCACTTCGATCCGGCAGATCAAGGAAGCCCTGCGCCGCGATTTCGCGCTGAGGCTGCTGGGCAACGAGCACCTGAGCGTGCAGGAGGTAGCCGAGCAGAGCGGCTTTGCCGAGGTCGCGGCGTTCTGCCGTGCCTTCAAGCGCTGGACCGGCCAGCCGCCAGCCCAGTGGCGCAAGGGCCGTCAGCGACTCTGAACGAGGGGCGGGCGATTCCGGCTTGCGGTCGCTACCCGCACAAACAAAAACGCCCCGAACCAGTCGGGGCGTTTTGCTCGGAGCGAAGGACTCAGCCTTTCCAGCGCTTGAGCACCAGGGTGGCGTTGGTGCCGCCGAAGCCGAAGCTGTTGCTCATCACGGTGTCGATCTGCGCGTTCTCGCGGGTTTCACGCAGAATCGGCATGTCGGTGACTTCCGGGTCCAGCTCTTCGATGTTGGCCGAGCCGGCGATGAAGTTGCCTTCCATCATCAGCATGCAGTAGATCGCCTCGTGAACGCCGGCGGCGCCCAGGGAGTGACCGGACAGGCTCTTGGTCGAGCTGATGGTCGGGACCTTGTCGCCGAACATGTTGCGCACGGCCTTGATCTCGGCGACATCGCCCACCGGGGTGGAGGTGCCGTGGGTGTTCAGGTAGTCGATCGAGCCTTCGACGGTGGACATCGCCTGCTGCATGCAGCGCAGCGCGCCTTCACCGCTCGGGGCGACCATGTCGTAGCCGTCGGAAGTGGCGCCGTAGCCGACGATTTCCGCGTAGATCCTGGCGCCGCGCTTGAGGGCGTGCTCCAGCTCTTCGACCACCACCATGCCGCCGCCGCCGGCGATGACGAAACCGTCACGCTTGGCGTCATAGGCGCGCGAGGCCTTCTCCGGCGTCTCGTTGTACTGGCTGGAGAGGGCGCCCATGGCATCGAACAGGCAGCTCTGGCTCCAATGCTCCTCTTCGCCGCCGCCGGCGAAGACCACATCCTGCTTGCCCATCTGGATCTGCTCCATGGCATGGCCGATGCAATGAGCGCTGGTGGCGCAGGCCGAGGCGATGGAGTAGTTCAGGCCCTTGATGCGGAACGGCGTGGCCAGGCAGGCCGATACGGTGCTGCTCATGGTGCGCGGCACGCGGTATGGGCCGATGCGCTTGACGCCCTTGTCGCGCAGGATGTCGATGGCTTCCATCTGGTTGATGGTGGACGCACCGCCCGAGCCGGCGACCAGGCCGAAGCGCGGGTTGGAGATTTCGTCGGCGCTGAAGCCGGCATCCTTGACCGCTTGTTCCATGGCCAGATAGGCATAGGCCGCAGCGTCGCCCATGAAGCGCAGGACCTTGCGGTCGATGAGTTCTTCGAGGTTCAGGTTGACGGAACCGGAGACCTGGCTGCGCAGACCCATGTCCGCGTAGGCCTGGTTGAAGCGGATACCGGGGCGACCGGCGCGCAGGTTTCCGGAGACGGTCTCTTTGTCATTGCCCAGGCAGGAAACGATACCCAGGCCGGTGATCACGACGCGACGCATGCGGATGTCCTTCAAAAGCTGTCGGTAGAGGAGAACAGGCCGACGCGCAAGCCTTCGGCACTGTAGATCTCGCGGCCATCAACGCTGACGGTGCCGTCGGCGATGCCGAGGATCAGCGAGCGGTTGATGGTGCGCTTGATGTGGATGTTGTAAGTGACTTTCTTGGCGGTCGGCAGGACCTGACCGAAGAATTTCACTTCGCCCGAACCGAGGGCGCGGCCGCGGCCGGGGTTGCCCTGCCAGCCCAGGTAGAAGCCAACCAGCTGCCACATGGCATCGAGGCCCAGGCAGCCGGGCATGACCGGGTCGCCTTCGAAATGGCAAGCGAAGAACCAGAGATCGGGGTTGATATCCAGCTCGGCGACCAGCTCGCCCTTGCCATACTTGCCGCCCACTTCGCTGATATGAACGATGCGGTCGACCATCAGCATGTTCGGTGCGGGCAGTTGCGCATTACCGGGACCGAAGAGCTCGCCGCGGCTGCAACGAAGCAGGTCTTCCCGAGTAAAGGCGTGTTGTTTGGTCATGCGTATTCCTCAATGGGCCTTGTGGGGGCTTTGCTGCTTACATACCGGGCCCAGAATTCGAGGCCTGATCATCAAGACTAGTCATAGACTGCCGCGTTGTGGCTAAAGTCACAGCCTGCAACAGCGACGCCATTCACCCGTACCTGCGGCTGAAGGACGCAAAGACAGAAACGGGCAGCTACTTTAACACTCCTGGCACCCTAACGAGGACCTTGCGACAGCATGTCCTGTATAGACAAACGTTGCACGCGGGGTTTCACACCCCGGCCGATCGCCGGTGCCAAGGCGGCTGCGCGCCTCTGCGTGGGGGCTCGGCGAGCTTGTAACCGGATGCTTTTCACCGCTTCGGGCTTTGCGCTGGCCGCCCTCGATGCGCTACGTATAATGCCCGGCACTGCCACGTTGGATGGCCCATAACGGAAACCACATGACACAACAGCAAACCATCGCGGTGCTCGGCGGCGGCAGTTTCGGCACCGCGATAGCCAATCTGCTGGCCGAGAACGGCCATTCTGTCCTGCTCTGGATGCGCGATGCGGAGCAGGCCGAAAGCATCCGCGTCCAGCGCCAGAACCCGCGGTATCTGAAAGGGGTCACGATCCTGCCGCAGGTGCAGGCGACCACCGACCTGCCGCAGACCCTGGCCGCTTGCGAGCTGATCTTCGTCGCGTTGCCCTCCAGTGCACTGCGCCAGGCGTTGCAGCCGTTCTCCGCGCAATTGGCCGGCAAGCTGCTGATCAGCACCACCAAGGGCATCGAGGCCGAAGGCTTCATGCTGATGAGCCAGATTCTCGAGGAGATCGCGCCACAGGCGCGTATCGGCGTGCTGTCGGGCCCCAACCTGGCGCGCGAGGTCGCCGAGCACGCCCTGACCGCCACCGTCGTCGCCAGCCACGACGAGGCGCTGTGTCGCCGCGTGCAGGAGGTCCTGCACGGCCGTACTTTCCGTGTCTATGCCAGTGCCGACCGCTTCGGCGTCGAGCTCGGCGGGGCGCTGAAGAACGTCTATGCGATCATGGCCGGCATGGCGGCGGCGCTGGGCATGGGCGAAAACACCCGCAGCATGCTGATCACCCGCGCGCTGGCGGAAATGACCCGCTTCGCGGTGAAGCTGGGCGCCAATCCCATGACCTTTCTCGGCCTGGCCGGCGTCGGCGACCTGATCGTGACCTGCACCTCGTCCAAGAGCCGCAACTTCCAGGTGGGCCATGCCCTCGGCGAGGGGCTGAGCCTGGACGAGGCGGTTTCCCGGCTCGGCGAGGTGGCGGAAGGCGTCAATACCATCAAGGTGCTCAAGCGCAAGGCGGAGGAACTGCAGGTCTACATGCCGCTGGTCGCCGGCCTGCATGCCGTCCTGTTCGAGGGGCGTACGCTCGATCAGGTCATCGAATTGCTGATGCGTGGCGAACCCAAGACCGACGTGGACTTCATTTCCACCGACGGTTTCTGAACCACGTGCCTACCGGAGACTATCCATGAGTCAATCCAATCGCAGTACGGAACGCGAATCGTTGATCCTGCGGGCCGTCTGGATGCTGATCTTCTTCTTCGTCTGGCAGGTCGCCGAGCTGGTGCTGCTGGTCGTCGTGGTACTGCAACTGATCCTGCGCCTGCTCAAGGGGCAGGCGGACGCCAGCCTGCAGGCTTTCGGTGACAGTCTCAGCCAGTACATCGCGCAAATCGGCCGCTTCGCCACCTTCAATACCGAACGCAAGCCCTGGCCGCTGTCCGATTGGCCGGTGCCGCGTCCGGCCGATGTCGAGCTGGCGCCGACGGTGCCGCCGCAACCGCCGGTCGAGCCGAACGAAGAGCAGGCGCCATGAGGCTCTGGCTGCTGCGCCATGGCGAGGCCGAGCCGCGGGCCCGCACCGATGCCGAGCGCAATCTGACCGAGCGCGGCCGCCGCGACGTGCGGGAGAATGCCGCACATCTGCGCGGCCGCGCACTGCAGGCGATTCTGGTGAGCCCCTACCGGCGGGCGCAGCAGACCGCCGACGAGGTGCGACGGACGCTGGGCTTCGAGGGAGCCTGCGAAACCGTGCCGTGCTGACGCCGGAGTCCGACCTGAACGAGGCGTTGCGCCAGCTCGATCGGCGCGGCGAGGGCGAGCTGCTGCTGGTCACGCATCAGCCGCTGGTCGGCAGCCTCGGCGGCTGGCTGGTCCATGGTCATTCCGACGCGTCATTGCCGATGGCGACGGCGTCCCTGGCCGAACTCGAGGGCGAGGCGATTGCCGGGGGGTTGATGCGGCTGGTGTCGTTGCGTCACGTTCGTTAGGGTAGGCAGGCTCCGGCCCGCATCGTTCAGCTGGCCGGCCGAGCCTGACATCCAATAACAACGACATCCGCATGGAGTACGCGCCTTGAGCATCTGGTATCGCCAACCCGACCTGGAAGAGCTGCACAGCACCCGCAGGAACACCATCAGTGAACTGCTGGATATCCGTTTCGAATCCTTCGATGGCGAGTCCATCACGGCGAGCATGCCGGTCGATGCGCGCACCCACCAGCCTATGGGCTGCTACATGGCGGCGCCTCGGTGGTGCTGGCCGAAACCCTCGGCTCCATGGCCAGCTACCACTGCATCGATACCAGCAAGTTCTACTGCGTGGGCCTGGAGGTGAACGCCAACCACCTGCGCGGCCTGCGCAGCGGACGGGTGACCGGGGTCTGCCGGCCGGTGCACCTGGGCCGCTCGACGCACGTCTGGGATATCCGCCTCAGCGGCGAGGACGGCAAGCCGAGCTGCATCTCGCGCCTGACCGTGGCGATCGTGCCGCTGGACAGGAACGCTCCGGCAGGCTGATTCGACGCGCAGGCCGCCGTTGCGGCCTGCTGATTGGCCTGAATGCCATCCATTCGGCGGGGCTATGGCGATTGCCGCCCGCCGAAGGCTGCCAGACAATGGCGGTCCGTCTGTTTCGGGGCACTGGCCTCATGTCGCAACGCATCTTCTTCGCCCACGCCAACGGCTTTCCTTCGGCGACCTATAGCAAGCTGTTCGCCGCCCTCGCGCCGGAGTACCGGGTCACGCACATGGATCGGCACGGGCACGATCCGCGTTTTCCGGTGGACGACAACTGGAACAATCTGCTGGACGAGCTGTTCGAGCAGCTCGTGCGCCTGGGCGAGCCGGTCTGGGGCGTCGGCCATTCCTTCGGCGGCATGCTGCATTACCGCGCCGCGCTGCTGCGCCCGGAGCTGTACCACGGCGTGGTGATGCTCGACTCGCCACTGCCGACCTGGTTCGACCAGACCATCATCTGGGCCGCCAAGCGCCTGGGCTTCATCGACCGGCTGACACCGGCCGGGCGCACGCTGGGCCGGCGCGAGCAGTTCGGCAGCGCCGAGGAAGCGCGGGCGTACTTCGCCGGCAAGCCCTTGTTCCGCCGCTTCGATCCCGACTGCCTCGAGGCCTACATCGAACATGGCCTCGAGCCGGCCGGGCAGGGTATGCGCTTGCGCTTCGATCCGCAGACCGAGATCCGCATCTACCGCAGCGTGCCGCATGTGACACCCGGCTGGCCGCCCGCGCTGAAGATCCCGCTGGCCATGGTGCGCGGCCGCGACAGCCGCGTGGTGCTGCCGCACCATGGCTACCTGTTGCGGCTGATGGCGCGCGGCGAGGCGCATAGCCTGCCGGGCGGGCACATGTTCCCGCTGGAGCGCCCGCAGGACACCGCCGCCCTGCTCAGACGGCTGTTCGACCGCTGGCGTCATCGCGAAAAAGTACAGGGGGCCGCATGAGCGTGCCGTTCGAGGAAGTCCGCCTGAGCCTGCCGCACATCGAGGTGGCCGCCCATCTCTATGGGCCCGAGGACGGCAGGCCGGTCATCGCCCTGCATGGCTGGCTGGACAATGCCGCCACCTTCAGCCGGCTGGCGCCGCATCTGCCGGGGGTGCGCATCGTCGCCCTGGACCTGCCCGGACACGGCCATTCCGAGCACCGCCCGATCGGGGCGGGCTACAACATCTGGGACTATGTGCACGACGTGCTGCAGGTCGCCGAACAGTTCGGTTGGCAACGCTTTTCCCTGCTGGGGCACTCCATGGGGCGATCGTCTCGGTGCTGCTCGCCGGTGCGCTGCCTGAGCGCGTCGAGCGCCTGGCGCTGATCGACGGCGTAATCCCCTATACCGGCGAGGCGGACGGCGCTCCGCAGAAGCTGGGGGCGGCATTGAAGGCGCTGCTGGCGGTCGATGGCAAGCGCAAGCCGGTCTACGCCAGCTTCGAGCAGGCGGTCAAGGCACGCATGAAAGGCGTGGGCGCGGTCAGCCAGGAAGCGGCCGAACGGCTTGCGCAGCGCGGGCTGATGCCCGTGCCGGGCGGCTACACCTGGCGCACCGATGCGCGGCTGATGCTGCCCTCGCCGCTGCGCCTGACCCGCGCCCATGCCCTGGCGTTCGTCGGCCAGGTGGCCTGTCCGACCCGCCTGGTGCTGGCCGAGCAGGGCCTGATGACCCAGCCGGACATGCTGGCGTTCACCGAGAGCCTGCCCTTTGCGGTGCACCGACTGCCCGGCGGGCATCATCTGCACCTGGACGACGAGACCGGGGCGCAAGCGGTTGCGGCGGTGTTCGAGGCTTTCCTGCGCGGCTGAGGGGTTCCGGGCCGCTGCAAGAATCTGTCGTAAAGCCTTGCTTGACTTGCTTTTGCCAACTGGCGAGGCTGGGAGCCATCGTCCCGATCGAGGCACCGCAATGATCGATTTCTACCGCGCCGCGACGCCCTGCGGGCGATCGTCGATGCCGACCCGTTGAGGAGTTTTATGCGAGGAGCATGGATAGCCGGGCTGGCGCTGATCGGCAGTGCCGCCTGGGCGGCGGATGTGCCCGGCAGCGCCGACCTGGAGGTACTGCCCCGATTCGCCCAGGCGCAGATCATCGACTACCGGCAGTTGCCGGTGCAGGAGCGTGTGTACCCGCAGGATTCGATTCGTCGCATCAGCGGTAACCTGCGCATGGCCGCGCAGGTCGTGGCGTCCGGGAACCTGACCGCCATCACCTACCAGCTGCCCGCCGTACACAGCGGTATCGAGGCGTTCAGCCAGGCCCGTGGCGAGCTTCTGCGGCAGGATGCGGAGCTGCTGTTCTGGTGCGAAGGCCGCGAATGCGGCTCCAGCAGCCTGTGGGCCAACTCGATCTTCGGCAAATCCATGCTCTACGGCCCGGAAGGCCAGCAGGCCTATCTGCTGGCGCGGTTGCCCGATGCGGCCGACAGCCTGGTGGCGCTCTATGGCATAACCCGCGGCAACGGGCGGCCATACCTGCACGTCGAACAGTTGCAGCCGGACCGGCCGTTGGCCGATGTCCTGCCGAACGCGGCCACGCTCTTGCGCCAGTTGCGCAGCACCGGCGAGTTGCGCCTGCCGCGCCTGGCTGACGAACCGACGGCCGACTGGGGGCAGTTGCTGGCCGACGTTCTCAGGCTGGACAGCACCATGCGGGTCAGCCTCGCCGGACGCGGTGCGGTCGCCTGGCGCGAGGCGCTGATCGCCGAACGGATTCGCGCCGGGAGGCTGGAGGTGGATGATTCGCCGGCGCCGGGGCTGCTTGTCCGGCTCTTGCGCTGAGCCATGGGTGCGGCTGCAATAGCCGCTTTGGCTGGCGTGCTTTCGCGAGGCGCGCCGGCTTTTCTCGATAGAGTGCTTGTGCATGCTCAACAATGATCGGCTGCTGGTGCAGATACTGCTTCTGGCCCTGCTGGGGGCCTGCCTCTGGGTATTGGCGCCATTCGCCTCGGCGCTGTTCTGGGCGGCCGTGCTGGCGTTCGCCAGCTGGCCGGTGATGCGCGTGCTGACACGCTGGTTGAATGGCAATGCGACGCTGGCGGCCGGAGTGCTGACCTTCGGCTGGATGGTGCTGGTGGCGGTGCCGCTGGTCTGGTTGGGGCTCAATATCGCCGACCATATCCGCGAAGCCAACGCCTTGCTGCACAATTTCCAGGTCGATGGGCTACCGCCGCCGCCACACTGGCTGGGCGATCTGCCGTTGGTCGGCGACCGCCTGGTGGTGTTCTGGGAGACGGTGGACGAGCAGGGCACCGCATTGATCGCCAGCATTCGCCCCTATGTCGGCCAGGTCGCCAACTGGCTGCTGGTGCGCAGCGCGCGGATCGGCGGCGGCATGCTCGAACTGGCGCTGAGCCTGGTGCTGGTGTTCTTCTTCTATCGTGACGGCCCGCAGCTGGCGGCCTTCGTGCATAGCCTGCTGCACCGTCTGATCGGCAACCGCGCCGATCACTACCTGGAACTGGTCGCCGGCACGGTACAACGGGTGGTCAATGGCGTGATCGGTACGGCCGCGGCGCAGGCATTGCTGGCCTATATCGGTTTTCTCATCGCCGGCATTCCCGGCGCACTGGTGCTCGGGCTGCTGACCTTTGCCTGCAGCTTCGTCATGGTGCCGCCGCTGGTGTGGGGGCCGGCGGTCGCCTGGCTGGCCTGGCAGGGCGACTACGGCATGGCGATCTTTCTCGGCATCTGGGGCATGTTCGTCATCAGCGGCGTGGATAACGTGCTCAAGCCCTACCTGATCAGCCGTGGCGGCAACCTGCCGTTGGTGGTGGTGCTGCTGGGGGTATTCGGCGGCATCCTCGCCTTCGGCTTCATGGGCCTGTTCCTTGGTCCGACCCTGCTTGCCGTGGCCTACAGCCTGCTGGGCGACTGGCTGATCAAGGAGGTGCCGGACGCGGCCCACAAGGACGCGCTGCCTGCGGGCGAGGTGCGCGAGGGCGTCAAGCCTTAGGGGGCGGTGGGCAGATTCGTGGGGCGGCGCTGAAGTGGGTAGGGTGGATGTCGCTTTTTACATCCACCGTGACGCGGCTTGGTGGATCGATGAAGCGCGATCCACCCTACAGCTCCTCTTCGTAGCGCACCAGGGCGTCGCGGGCGACGATACGGCCAAGGGCGATCAGCTCCGGCGCCTTGTAGAACTCGTAGAAGCGGCAGGCCCGCTTGGGGATGTTGACCAGCACGTTCGGCGGGTAGCCGGCGATCTTGTACTGGGCCAGCGATGACTGCATGACGTCGAAGCTCTGGTTGATCAGTTCCAGCAGCGATGCCGGACCGGTGACGTCGATGACCGTCGAGCCCTCCGCCGATTTCGGTGCGCTCTGGCTGGTGGGCGCCGTGGGTGGCTGGTCGCCGCGCATCAGCTCGCCGGCGCGGATGTCGCTGATCTGCTCGTCCAGCTCGATGCCGTCCTTGCGCCAGAAGGGGATGTGCGCGCTGATCGAACTCATCATCGCGTCGAAACGCCCGGGCCGTTCGATTTCCGGCAGCGGGTACTGCTTGTGGTTGTTGGCGTTGAGGTTGACGGCGATGATCAGGTCGCAGTGCGCCGACACCACCGGCACGATCGGCAGCGGATTGAGCAGGCCGCCGTCGACCAGCATGCGGTTGCCCTGCATGACCGGTGTGAACAGGCTCGGTATGGCTGCCGAAGCGCGCATGGCCAGCTCCAGGCTGCCTTCCTGGAACCAGATTTCCTGCTGGTTGGTGAGGTCCGTGGCGACTGCGGTGAAGGGAATCGGCAGGTCTTCGATATTGATCTTGCCGACCATGTCGCGGATGCGCCCGAAGACCTTTTCGCCGCGGATGGCGCCCAGGCTGAAGCTGGGATCGACCAGGCGCAGCAGGTCCAGGTAGTCGAGGTTCTCGATCCAGGTGCGGTATTCGTCGAGCTTGCCGGCTGCGTAGATGCCGCCGACCACCGCGCCCATGGAGCACCCGGCGATGCAGGCGATCTCGTAGCCGCGCGCTTCCAGCTCCTCGATCACCCCGATGTGCGCATACCCCCGCGCACCGCCGGAGCCCAGTACCAGTGCAACTTTCTTGCTCATGCGGTTCCCCTTGTCGCTCCGCGCTAGCTTCACGCCTGCTCGGGCAGCCTGCAAGCGGATGATGAAGACCTGATGACCCGGATGCCCGCCACTGCGCTCGAACTCTGCCATCGCGGGGCCGCGGCATGCGCCGCCTTTGCTACAATCGCGGCCCGTTTGACGTGCCACGAGAGAGCCCCGATGAGCGAACCGATCCGTCTCACCCAGTACAGCCACGGCGCCGGTTGCGGCTGCAAGATCTCGCCCAGGGTGCTGGACGTGATTCTTGCCGGCAGCGGTGCGCAGAATCTCGACCCGCGCCTGTGGGTCGGCAACGCCTCGCGCGACGACGCGGCGGTGTATGGCATCGACGAGGAGCGCGGCGTGGTTTCGACCACCGACTTCTTCATGCCCATCGTCGATGATCCCTTCGATTTCGGCCGCATCGCCGCGACCAATGCCATCAGCGACATCTACGCCATGGGCGGCGATCCGCTGATGGCCATCGCCATTCTCGGCTGGCCGGTCAACGTGCTGCCGGCGGAAGTAGCCCGCGAGGTCATCGCTGGCGGCCGGGCGGTGTGCGAGGCCGCCGGCATCCCGCTCGCCGGCGGCCACTCGATCGACGCACCGGAACCGATCTTCGGCCTCGCCGTCACCGGCCTGGTGAACAAGCGCCAGATGAAGCGCAACGACACCGCGACCGCCGGCTGCAAGCTGTACCTGACCAAGCCGCTGGGCATCGGCATCCTCACCACCGCCGAGAAGAAGGCCTGCCTGCGGGCCGAGGACGTCGGGCTGGCGCGCGACTGGATGTGCACGCTGAACACCGCCGGCAGCCACTTCGGCAAGCTCGAGGGCGTGCACGCGATGACCGATGTCACCGGTTTCGGCCTGCTCGGCCATCTGGTGGAAATGGCCGATGGCAGCGGCCTGACCGCCGAGATCGACTACGCGCGCGTGCCGCGCCTGCCGGGCGTGGAATACTACCTCGGCTTGGGTTGCGTGCCCGGTGGCACCCAGCGCAACTTCGACAGCTACGGCGAACGCATCGCCGCGCTCGACGACGCCCACAAGCAACTGCTGTGCGACCCGCAGACCAGCGGCGGCCTGCTGGTGGCCGTGACACCGGAAGGCGAGGCGGAATTCCTCGCCGCCTGCGCCGAACTCGACCTGCAGCTCGAGCCCATCGGCCGGTTGGTCGAAGCGCGCACCCATGCGGTCGAGGTGCGTTGATGCGCGCTGATACCGACGATTTTCGCGCACTGTTCCTCAACGACGTGCCGATGATGGATGCCCGCGCACCGGCGGAGTTCGTCAAGGGCGCCTTCCCCGGCGTGGTCAACCTGCCGCTGATGGACGACAGCGAGCGGCAGAAGGTCGGCACCTGCTACAAGCAGCATGGCCAGAAAGCCGCTCTCGACTTGGGCCACCGGCTGGTCTCCGGCCAGGTCAAGGCTGAGCGGATGCAGGCCTGGGCCGATTTCGCCCGCGCCCATCCGGAGGGCTACCTGTATTGCTTCCGCGGCGGATTGCGCTCGCAGATCGTCCAGCAGTGGCTGCGGGACGAAGCGGGCATCGACTATCCGCGGGTCACCGGCGGCTACAAGGCGATGCGCCATTTCCTGCTGGAAACCCTCGAGCAGGCGGTGCAGCAGTGCGATTTCGTCCTGGTCGGCGGCATGACCGGCACCGGCAAGACCGAGGTGCTGGCGCGGCTCGACAACAGCCTGGACCTGGAAGGACTGGCCAACCACCGCGGCTCCAGCTTCGGCAAGCGCGCCACGCCGCAGCCGGCGCAGATCGATTTCGAGAACGCCCTGGCGATTCGCCTGCTGAAGATGCGCGCTGCCGGTATCGAGCAGTTCGCCGTCGAGGACGAGGCGCGTCTGGTCGGACGCTGCTCGATTCCGCTGCCGCTGTTTCACGGCATGCAGCAATTCCCATTGGTCTGGCTCGAAGACAGCCTGGAGGGCCGGATCGAGCGGATTCTCAAGGACTACGTGATCGACCTCTGCGCCGAGTTCATCGCCGAGCAGGGTGAGACCGGTTTCGCAGCTTTCGCCGAGCGTCTGCAGCAAAGTCTGGTCAATATCTACAAGCGCTTGGGCGGCGAGCGCTACCAGCGGCTGGCGCTGATCATGGATCAGGCCCTGGCCGAACAGGCGCGTAGCGGCGCGGTGGATCTGCATCGCGGCTGGATCGAAGGGCTGCTGAGCGAATACTACGATCCGATGTACGCCTACCAGCGCGAAAGCAAGGCGGAGCGCATCGAGTTCGCCGGCGAGCAGCAGGCGGTCGTCGAGTATCTGCAGCACCGCCGCGCGAGAACCGAATACCTGAACAGGAACTGAGGGACGATGCGATGAAGACCTGGCTATCCTTGCCCTTGCTGGTGCTGCTGTTGGCCGGCTGTGCCGGCAAGACCGCTTACCGTGACAGCTGCGCCGCGGAACTGGATGCGGCGTGGAAGGAGCAGAGCCTGGCGGAAGCCGAAGGCTTCGCCGGTACCGTGAGCTATTCCAAGGCACTGGCCCTGCTCACCGGTGCCAAGACCCAGCAGCAGTTCGAGGCATTCCGGGGCTGTACGCAGAAGGCGCAGAAAGCGCGTTTCTATCTTCGCGAGTCGCGGGCCGGGCGCTAGAAGTCGCAGTTGTTAGGCATGGTGCTTTGAGCCTCTGGCAGGCCTGCGGCCTGCGATCGCCACGAGGTCGCGCCTCCCACAGGGTTTATGCGGTGCCTGCTGTTTGGGTGGGAGGCCCGACCCCGGGGCGATGCTTTTGAGCTTCTGGCAGGCCTTTGGCCTGCGCTCGCCGCGAGGTCGCGCCTCCCCCAGGGTTTATGTGGTGCCTGCTGTTTGGGTGGGAGGCCCGACCCCGGGGCGATGCTTTTGAGCTTCTGGCAGGCCTGCGGCCTGCGATCGCCGCGAGGTCGCGCCTCCCACAGGGTTTATGCGGTGCCTGCTGTTTGGGTGGGAGGCCCGACCCCGGGGCGAGGCTTTCAAGCTTGAAGCCTTGGGCTCTTACAGCGGCCAGCCGGCCCGTCGGCGCATCCACTTCTCCAGTTCGACCACCACCAGCAACGCGGCGCCGGCCAGCAGGCACAGGCCCCAGGCTGCCAGGTCCAGCGTTTCGGTCGCGAACAGCCGCTGCAGTGGCTCCCAGTGCGTGAAGGCCAGCTGCAGCGCCACCAGTAATACCACCATGCCCCAGACCATCGGGTTGTCCCGCAGGCCGAAGCGCGCCGCTGCGTTGATCTGCCGGCTGCTGAACAGGTAGGCGATTTCGCAGGCCACCAGCGCGTTCACCGCCAGTGTGCGGCTGGCCTCCAGGCTCCAGCCCAGCTGCTGGGCGTAGATGAAGACGCCCATGCAGGCCGCGGTCATCAGTACGGCCACCAGCACCACCCGCCACAGCAGCTGCACGCTCAGCAGCGGGGCGCGCGGGTCACGCGGCGGCCGCCGCATCAGGTCCGCCTCGCCCGGCTCGAAGGCAAGGGCCAGCGCCAGGGTGACCGCGGTGATCATGTTCACCCAGAGGATCTGCAGCGGGGTGATCGGCAGGGTCAGGCCGAGGGCGATGGCCACCAGCAGGACCAGGGCTTCGCCGCCGTTGGTGGGCAGGATGAACAGGATCGACTTTTTCAGGTTGTCGTAGACCGTGCGACCTTCCTCCACCGCGTGGGCGATGGTGGCGAAGTTGTCGTCGGCCAGTACCATCTGCGCCGCTTCCTTGGCCACCTCGGTGCCCTTGATGCCCATCGCCACGCCGATGTCGGCGCGCTTGAGCGCGGGCGCGTCGTTGACGCCATCGCCGGTCATGGCCACGCGTGCGCCGCAGGCCTGCAGGCGCTCCACCAGGCGCAGCTTGTGCGCCGGGCTGGTACGGGCGAACACCGTGGTCTCGGCCAGGCGCGCATCGAGCTGCGCATCGCTGAGATGATCCAGTTCGGCCCCGCTGAGCGGTGCCTGGCTTCCCAGGCCGAGCCGCGCCGCGATCGCCGCGGCAGTGGCGGCGTGGTCGCCGGTGATCATCTTCACCGCGATGCCGGCCTGATGGCACTCGGCGATCGCGTCGATGGCTTCCTCGCGCGGCGGGTCGAGCATGCCGACCAGGCCCAGCAGCACGAAATCGCCTTCGAGGTCTTCGTAGTTCAGTTCGTGCCGTGGCACGCCGAGGGGGCGCATCGCCAGCCCGAGCATGCGCAGCCCCTGGCTGGCGCCATCGGCCAGGACCTTGTGCCAATAGGCCGGGACCAGCGGCTCGGCGCAGCCGGCGACCAGTTGGCGGTTGCACACTTCCAGCAGCCGCTCCGGGGCGCCGACCAGGTAGATGAGCCGTGGCCGGCGTGGTCGTGGTGCAGGCTGGCCATGCAACGGCGTTCGGAACTGAACGGGATGCCGTCGACGCGTGGGACATGCGCGTGTTCATGCTCGGCCTGTAGGCCGAGCTTGCCGGCAAGGGTGAGCAGGGCGGCTTCGGTCGGGTCGCCGGTGATGCTCCAGTCGTCGCCGTCGCTCAGCAGGCTGGCGCTGTTGCAGAGCAGGCCGGCGCGGGCCAGCGCCTGGAGGTCGGTCGCCTCGTCGAGCATGCACAGCTGGCCGTCATCGCAGCGGACACTGCCCTGCGGCGCATAGCCGACGCCGTCGATCTGGTAGCGGTGGGCGGCGGTGAAGACCTGCTGCACCGTCATTTCGTTGCGGGTCAGGGTGCCGGTCTTGTCGGAGCAGATCACCGTGACCGCGCCGAGGCTTTCCACTGCCGGCAGATGGCGGATGATCGCCCGGCGCCGCGCCATCCGTTGCACGCCCAGGGCGAGGGTAATGGTCAGCACCGCGGGCAAACCTTCGGGAATGGCCGCGACGGCCAGGCCGACCGCCGCCAGCAGCATGTCGTCGGAGGAATAGCCGCGCAGGGTGACGCCGAAGACATAGGTGCCCAGCGCCAGCGCCAGGATGATGACGGTCAGCACCTTGGCGAAGCGCGTCATGTCGGCGAGCAGCGGTGTCTGCAGGCTGACGACTTCGCCGAGCATGTGGCTGATCCGGCCCAGCTCGGTCTGGCCCGCCGTGGCCACCACCACGCCATAGCCGCTGCCGGCGCTGACCAGGGTGCCGGAGTAGGCCATGCTGTGACGGTCGCCGAGGCTGGCATCGCGGGCCACCGGCTCGACCTGCTTGTTGCTGGGCAGCGATTCACCGGTCAGCGCCGCCTCTTCGATACGCAGGTCGCGGCATTCCAGCAGACGCAGGTCGGCGGGCACCCGGTCGCCGGCTTCCAGCAGCACCATGTCGCCCGGCACCAGTTGCTCGGCCGCCACCGTGGTGGTCTGCCCGGCGCGACGCACCTTGCTGTCGAGCGTCAGCATCTCCTGGATGGCGCGCATGGCCTGTTCCGCCTTGCCTTCCTGGACGAACCCGACGATCGCGTTGATCACCACCACGGCGAAGATCACGGCGCTGTCGAGCCATTCGCCAAGGGCGAGGGTGACCAGGGCCGAGAGGATCAGTACGTAGATCAGCAGGTTGTGAAACTGCAGCATGAAGCGCTTGAACGGGCCGTTGCTACGGCGTCGCGGCAGGCGATTGGGGCCGAAGACCTGTAGGCGCCGCTGCGCTTCCTCGGCATTCAGGCCACTGGACGAGACGTCCAGGTGCTGCAGGGTCTGGTCGGCGGGTTGCGCATGCCAGGCGTGTGGCGCGGGCGTGGACATCGGAGCCTCCTGGCAACTCTGGAGACGTCAAGCCTAAGCCGTCGAGCGGAGCGGGACATAGCGTTGGATCAAGGTCCGGATCACAAACTCGTTACCCGGCGTTTCCTGTGCTTTGCCTGGCTGCGGATGGCCAGTAGCATCGGAGCGGGACGAACAGAGGAGAGTTGCATGCGCACCCGATTGGATGCCTGTCTGCGGGCGGTCAACGAAGTACTGCTCGGCAAGGAAGCTCAGGTGCGGCTGGCCCTGGCCTGCCTGCTGGCCCGCGGCCACCTGCTGGTTGAGGACATGCCGGGAATGGGCAAGACCACCCTCAGCCATGCCCTGGCCAAGGTGCTGGGGCTGGAGTTCCAGCGCATCCAGTTCACCTCCGACCTGCTGCCCGGCGACATCCTCGGGACCTCGGTGTTCGACAAGGACAGCGGGCAATTCGTCTTTCATCCGGGGCCGATCTTCGCCGAGCTGGTGCTGGCCGACGAGATCAATCGTGCCACCCCGAAGAGCCAGAGCGCGCTGCTCGAGGCGATGGAGGAGGGGCAGGTCACCATCGAGGGCGAGACCCGGCCGCTGCCCGAGCCGTTCTTCGTCATCGCCACGCAGAATCCGGTGAGCTCCGGTGGCACCTTCGCCCTGCCGGAATCGCAGCTGGACCGCTTCCTGATGCGCGTGTCGCTGGGCTATCCGGCCAAGGCGGCGGAAAAGGCCCTGCTGCTCGGCGAGGCCCGGCGCGACCTGCTGGTCCGGCTGGAACCCTTGCTCGAGCGTGCCGAGCTGCTGACGATCCAGGATGCCGTCTCCCAGGTGCGGGTCAGCGATGCGCTGGTCGACTACGTGCTGCGGCTGGTAGAAGCCACGCGGACCCAGCCGCAGTTCGCCTGGGGCCTGTCGCCGCGAGGCAGCCTCGCGCTGCTGGCGGCCGCGCGAGCCTGGGCATTTCTCGACGGACGCGATTACGTGATTCCCGAAGATGTCCAGGCCGTGTTGCCGACGGTGGTCGGCCACCGCCTGCGCGAGCGCGCCGATGCCACCGGCCACGGCGGCGGCGCCTGGTGCAGTGGCTGCTGCGCGAGGTGCCGGCGCTCTGATGATCGCGATTTCCCCTATGCGCGGGCCACGCCGGTGAGGGTGCTGCCGCGTTTTCGCGAACGCTGGCTGCTGCGGCGGATTCCGCCGGCCTCCAGCGTGCGCCTGGACCAGCGGCGCATCTTCATCATGCCCACTGCCGTCGGCCTGGCCTTTTTCGTCGCGCTACTGCTGATGCTGCTCACCGCGATCAACTACCAGAACAGCCTGGCCTATGGCCTGACCTTCCTGCTCGGCTCGGTCTACCTGGTCACCATCCTGCATACCTGGCGCAACCTTGCCGGGCTGGTGTTGCAGGCCGGCGGTACCAGCGCGGCCTTCGTCGGCGAGCAGGCACGTTTGCGCGTGCGCCTGGAAAGCCGTGGCCGCGCCTACCAGGCGGTCGCGCTGGGCTGGCCGGTGAGCGGCCTGCGCCTGCTGGATGTGCCGGCCGGCGGTACGGTGGAAGTCGAGTTGAGCCTGCCGACCCAGCGCCGCGGCTGGCTACGACCCGGGCGCGTACGGGTGGAGAGTCGTTTCCCGCTGGGATTGCTGGTGGCCTGGAGCTGGTCGATCTGGAACTGGCGGCGCTGGTCTACCCGCGCCCGCTGGCCGGCGAGCGACTGCCACAGGGCGGCGTACCGGACAGCGAGGAGGAGGGGTTGCAGGCCCGCGCCGGCGGCGTCGACGATTATCAGGGGCTCAAGCCCTGGCAGCCGGGCGATTCGCGCCGGCGCCTGCACTGGAAGGCCTATTCCCGTGGGCAGGGCTTGCTGGTGAAGGATTTCGCCAGCCTGCTCGGCAGCGACCCGCTGCTGGACTTCGATGCGCTGCCGGGTGATACGGAACAGCGCCTGTCGCTGCTCTGCCATTGGGTGGTGCAGTTGAGCGAGCGCCAGCAGCCTTTCGCATTGCGCCTGCCCGCCGGGACGATCGGCCCGGACAGCGGCCAGGCACACCTGGATGCCTGCCTGCGCGCGCTGGCCTTGCACGGCGTGGCCGCGGAGGATGCACGGTGAGCGCGAAGCCGGGGATTCCACGCAACAGCCTGATCTGGCTGCTGGTGGCGCAGGTGCTGGTGATCCTGCCGCACCTCGCGCATCTGCCGCTGTGGATCATCGGCCTCTGGCTGGGTTGCGCCGCCTGGCGGGTGCAGATCTTCCGCATGCGGGCGCGCTATCCCAACAGCTGGCTGAAGGCCGTGCTGATGATCGGCGCCGGCTTCGGCGTCTACTTCTCGCGCGGCAGTCTGGTCGGCCTGGAGGCCGGCGTGGTGCTGCTGATCGCGGCGTTCATCCTCAAGCTGGTGGAGATGAGCAGCCGCCGGGATGCGCTGGTGCTGATCTTCCTCGGCTTCTTCGCCGTGGTGACCAGCTACCTGTTCGAAGATGGCCTGCTGGCTGCCGCGTACAGCCTGCTGCCGGTCACGGCCCTGCTCGCGGCGATGATCGGCCTGCAGCAGGGCAGCCTGCTGACGCGGCCGTGGCCGACGCTGCGCCTGGCCGGCGCACTGTTGCTGCAGGCCGTGCCGCTGATGCTGGTGCTGTTCCTGTTCTTCCCGCGGCTGGCGCCGCTGTGGTCGCTGCCGCAGCCGAGCGAGCGCGGCGTGACTGGCCTGGCCGACCATATGGCGCCGGGGGACATCGCCCGCCTGGGACAGTCCGCGGCGCTGGCGTTTCGCGTCAGTTTCGACGGTGAGATGCCGCCGCGCGACCAGCTCTACTGGCGCGCGGTGACTTTCGAGCGTTTCGACGGCCGGCGCTGGTCGCAGTCCTTCACCGCGCAACTGCCGCAGGAACCGGAGTGGGAGCCGCTCGGTGAACCGCTCGGCTACAGCATCGTCATGCAGCCCAGCGGCCAGCCCTGGCTGTTCGCCCTGGACGTGCCGCGCCTGGACGCGGGACAGGCGCAGATGATGGCCGATTTCCATCTGCAGCGGCGCCAGCCGGTGAACAAGCCGCTGCTCTACCGAGCGACGTCCTGGCCGCAGGCGCGGCGCGAGGCGGGCAGTGCGCCCCGGAGCCTGGAGCGTGCCTTGCAACTGCCGGAGCAGGGCAATCCGCGTAGCCGCGCCTGGGCCGCGCAATTGCGGCGTAGCGCGCAGGCACCGCAAGCGGTGGTGGAGGCATTGCTGAAGCACTTCAACCGCCAGCCCTATCGCTACACCCTCACGCCGCCCGAGGTGGGTGCGCACAGCGTCGACGAGTTCCTCTTCGATACCCGCAGCGGCTTCTGCGCCCACTATGCCGGTGCGATGACCTTCGTCCTGCGCGCCGCGGGTATTCCGGCACGGGTAGTGGCCGGCTACCAGGGCGGCGAAGTGAACCCGGCAGGCAACTACCTCTCGGTGCGCCAGTTCGATGCCCACGCCTGGGTCGAATACTGGGTGGCTGGGCGCGGCTGGGTCAGCGTCGATCCGACCTTCCAGGTCGCCCCCGAGCGCGTCGAGCAAGGTCTGGAGCAGGCCCTGGCCAACGAACAGAGCTTCCTCGCCGAGGAGCCGCTGTCGCTGCTGCGCTACCGCGACATCGGCTGGCTGAACGAATTGCGCCTGCGCTGGGACAACCTCAATTACGGCTGGCAGCGCTGGGTGCTCGACTACCAGGGTGAGCGGCAGCTGCAGGTGCTGCAGCGCTGGTTCGGCAAGTTCGACGGCCAGACGCTCGGGTTGGGCCTGGTGGCGGCCGTGGCGGTGTTGATCGGCATGCTGGCCTTGCTGCTGTTCAAGCCCTGGCGCCGCGAAACCGATGGGCCGCAGCGGCTGTTCCAGCGTTTCGAACGCTTGCTGGCCCGGCATGGCGTGTGCAGGCAGGCGGGCGAGGGCGCCCGCAGCTTCGCCGCGCGTGCGGCGATTTCGCTGCCGGAGCAGGCGGTGGCCATTCGTGAATTCGTGCGGCTCTACGAGCAGCAGCGCTACGCGCAACAGCCCGCGACGGTGGACGAGCTGGCGTGGGCCTTGCGCCAGTTGCGCCGGGCGTTGCCCTGGCGCCTGGCACGGCCTGGCGAGCGCTGCTGAGCATTTCCGGCCTGGATGCCCCGGCATTCCACTTGCCACCTTGCATCTATCGCGCTCGCATGCCCGCCGGCGTGCCTTTAACATCGCCCGGCATAACAACCGACAGGAGGTGGCCATGACCCTTTCCGAATTGCTCCAGGCTGTGCGTGACAACCCGCGCGATCTCGTCATTCCGGCCAGTTGGGGCCAGGGCCGGGCCGGTTTCGGCGGCCTGGTCGCCGCGCTGGTCTACGAGAGCATGCGCGCCAAGGTGCCGGAGGGGCGGCCGCTGCGTTCGCTGGCGATCACCTTCGTTGGGCCGCTGGCGCTCGAGCGGCCGGCGAGTTTCGAGGCCGAAGTGCTGCGCGAGGGCAAGGCGGTGAGCCAGATGCTCGGCCGCGCAGTGCAGGACGGCCAGGTGGTCACCATCGTCCAGGGCAGCTTCGGCGCTCCCCGCAGCTCGGCCATCGCCGTGGCGGCCGAACCGGCACCGGCGATGCCGCCGGTCGAAGCCTGCCAGGAACTGCCCTATGCGCCGGGCGTTACCCCGGAGTTCACCCGTTACCTGGCGATGCGCTGGGGCCTCGGCGGGCTGCCTTTCTCGGGCAACACCTCCCGCGAGATGGGCGGCTGGGTGCGCCAGCGCGGTGACGGGCCGCGCGAGCCGATGAGTGAGGCGCACCTGCTGGCGCTGGTCGATGCCTGGCCGCCGGCGGTGCTGTCGCACCTGCAGAGCTTCGCCCCGGGCAGCTCGCTGACCTGGACCGTCGAGTTCATCCAGCCGCCGCCGCTCATGGACACTCACGACTGGTGCATGTATCGCGCGGTGATCGAGCATGCCCGCGACGGCTATGGGCATTGCGCGGCGGCGCTGTGGGCGCCCTCCGGCGAGCTGGTGGCGCTGAGCCGGCAGACGGTGGCGGTGTTCGGCTAGCCCCCCGGCGCGAACGACAAGCCGTTCGCGCCGGTATTTGCAACGGTCACACCGCGTAACCGAGTACCCGCGGCAGCCACAGCGCGATCTCGGGGAAGATCGCCACCAGCAGCAGGGCGCTGCCCATGACCAGCACGAACAGCAGTGCCCAGCCCACCGTCTGCTCCAGGCGGATCTTCGCCACTTCCGCGGTGACCATCAGGTTGATCGCCACCGGCGGGGTGAACTGGCCGATGGCGATGTTCATCGCTAGCAGGATGCCGAACCATACCGGGTTCCAGCCGAAGTGCTGCATCACCGGAATCAGGATCGGCATCAGGATCAGGTAGATGGAGATCGCATCGAGCAGCATGCCGGCCAGCAGCACCGCGAGCATCACCAGGACCAGCAGCACCGCGCCATTATCCGACAGCGAAATGAGCCATTCGGCCAGATGGCGGAAGGTGCCGAGCAGGGTCCCGGCCCAGGCGAAGATGCCGGCCAGGGCGATGATCAGCATGACCACGCCGGAAATCACCGCCGCCTCGCCACAGAGTCGCCAGAGGTTGCGCCAGTCCAGTTCGCGGGTGACGAACAGGCCGATCAGCACACCATAGGTCACGCCGGCCACGGCGGCTTCGGTCGGGGTGAACAGCCCGCTGCGCAGGCCGCCGAGGATCAGCACCGGCGCGAACAGCGCTGGCAGCGCCTGGCGGAAGCTCTCGCCCAGCGGCGGCCGCTCGGCGCCTTGCGGGCTTTCCCAGCCGTGGCGTCGCGCCAGCAGCCAGGCCGGCAGCAGCAGTACCAGCCCGGCGATGATGCCGGGAAACAGCCCGGCGGCGAACAGCGCACGCAGGTCCACGCCCGGGACGACGATGGAGTAGAGGATCAGCGCGATCGACGGCGGAATCAGGATGGCGGTGGAGGCCGAGGCGGCGATCAGCGTCGCCGAGAAGGGCCGCGGGTAACCGGCGCGGGTCATGCTCGGCAGCATCACCATGGCCACCGCCGCGGCGTCCGCCGGGCCCGAGCCGCTCATCCCGCCCATGATCAGGCAGACCAGGATGGCGACCATCGCCAGGCCGCCATGGCGCGGGCCGATCAGCGCCTGGGCGAAGCGCACCAGACGCAGCGCGACGCCGGACTTCTCGAACACCAGGCCGGTGAGGATGAACAGCGGGATGGCGATCAGCGGGTACTTGGCGACGCCGTTGTAGGTGTTGGTGCCGAGGGTGGCGAGCATGTCCGGCGAGAGCCCGGCGATGATGCCGATGGCCCCGGACAGCGCCAGGGAAAACGCCACCGGCACGCCGGTCAGCAGCAACAGCAGGAAGCTGGCGAGCATCCACAGATCAGGCTCATCGGCGAGCCTCCCGCGCAGGCGGTCGAGGGTCATCTGCGTCAGCCGCACCAGGATGCAGAGCGCCAGCAGCGGCAGCCAGACCACGTACCACCAGTTCGGCAGGCCGAGGCCGGGGGACTCCGATTCCCACTGGTATTCCTCCAGCGCGAACTGGGCGCCGAACCAGACCACCAGGCCGAGTACCGCGACGCCGGCCAGCCATTGCAGCAGAATCAGCGGTACGCGCAGGCGCGGGAACAGCCGCTCGGCGAAGCCGATGCGGATATGACGGTTGCTGCGCATCGCCACCGAAGCGCCGGCGAAGGTCAGGATGACCAGCAGAAACACGGAAAGCTCTTCGGTGAAGGCGAAGGAAGCACTGGTGAAATAGCGCACCACCACGTTGGCCAGGCTGATCAGGCCGATGATCACCAGCGCCAGGGTGGCCAGCACGCGCTCGAGGCGCGCGTCCTGTCGATTGTTCATGGGTTTCCTCGAATCCCGGCGGCGAGCGCCGCCGGGGCAGAACGGTTTTACTCGGCTATGGCGGCGCGGGCGGCGTCCACCAGTTCAGTGCCGATCTTCGGCGTCCACTTCTCATGCACGCTGCGGGTCGCCTCGACGAAGGCCTGATGCTGCTCGGCCGTCAGTTCGACGACCTCGACGCCGCGCGCGCGGATGTCGGCCAGGCGCTGGGCCTCGCCGCTGCGCGACAGTTCGATCTCCCACTTCCCGGCATCGATGGCCGCCTGGCGCAGCAGTTCACGGTCGGCCTCGGGCAGCTGTTTCCAGACCCGCTGGTTGACGGCGAAGATCAGCGGATCGGCCATGTAGTGCCAGAGGGTCAGGTACTTCTGCCCGACCTGGTCGACGCGCGCCACGTCGAACACCGAGATCGGGTTTTCCTGGCCATCCACCGCGCCGGTGGTCAGCGCCGGCTTGGCGTCGGCCCAGCTCATCTGCGTCGGGTTGGCGCCCAGCGCGCTGAAGGTGTCCTGGAACAACGGCGAGCCGACCACACGGATCTTCAGGCCGGAGAGATCCGCCGGCGTGGCCACCGGCCTGGCGGAGTTGGAAATCTCCCGGAAGCCGTTTTCGGCCCAGGCCAGGGGGACGATGCCGCGCTTCTCGATGGCGGCGAAGGCCATCTGCCCGGCGTCACCCTGGGTGATGGCGTCCAGGTCACGGCTGTCGTTCATCAGGAACGGCAGGGAGAACAGATTCAGTTCCGGCACCTGCGGCGACCAGTTGATGGTGGAGCCGACGGCCATGTCGATCAGCCCGGAGCGCATGGCGGAGAATTCCTTGGTCTGGTCCCCGGCGACCAGTTGTGCATTGGGGTAGACGCGCAGGGTGATCTCGCCCTTGGAGCGTTCGTTGACCAGGTCGGCCCACTTCTGGGCGGCCTGGCCCCAGGGGAAGGCGTCGGAGAGCACGGTGGATACCGAATATTCGCGGGCAGAGACGGTGAAGGCGGCAGACAGGGCGGCAGCGGCAGCCAGCGCGGTGAGGCAGCGGGTCAGTTTCATGGGGCGTCCTTGTTCGGATCGGTCTTTTTGATTTTCTCGGCGAACGCCAGGCGCTGCGGGACAGCGACCGGCAAGCGGCGATGGCGGGATGAGGCCATCGGAGACGCGCGGATGGCGCGAAGGACGCGGCTGGCTGCGCAGGGGTAGGGCAGCGAGGCTCGCAAGGCGTCACGATAGCCGCACGCCTTGTGGGCGTGCGGCGGGTTCGGGCAACTATCGCAGAAGCCGCTGGCGAGCGCCATGGCTGGGGGCGAGGACACAGGCCGGGCGCGGCAGGTTCGCCTGGCGACGGCGGTCTCGTGCGGCGCAACCGCCTTCAGTAGCGCATGTCGATGCTGATTGCGGTGGTGCCGCCGTCCACGTTGAATGCGCTGTCCTTGAATGCCGGCGGGCCCATCACGTCGGGGTTGTTCGACAGGCCGTAGCCTTCGGTGGGGAACATGCCGAAACGGCGGTCCAGCTGGCCGTTGGCGTTCTCGTCGTGATAGGCCATGACCGCGTATTCGCCCGGCTCCAGCCCGCTGAACGCTACCTCGACCGTACCGATCGCGGCCGCCGCCTGCTGCACTGCAAGGGCCTTGGCTTCCTTGCGGAAGGTGTCCGGTTGCCGGTAGAGGCCGACCCGCACCGTCCCGCGCTCATGCTGGATGCCGACCAGGGCGACCTTCAGGCTCTGCGTGTCCGCCAGGCTGCTGCCCGCGCTGGCGAGCCCGAGCAGTAGAGCCAGAAAATATCGTGTCATTCGATCCTCCGTACTTCATCGACCGTTGCAGTGCGCCGATCGCACCAGGCGCAGCATACGGTTTCACCGGCGATCGGTGCGGTAGATCTTTTCCGGATTCATCTTCGGGCTCCACGGCAGGCCGGCGTTCTGCCAACCGTTCTGCAGGCGGAAACCGGCCTGCGGCCCTTCGCCGATGGCCGAGCCCTGGAAGCCATGGACCACGTAGCGTGCGTTGGGGAAGCCGTTCTCGCGCAGGAAGTCCGCGCTCGGTTTGCCGCGTTCGCTGCCCGAGCGGCACATGGTGATGATCTCGGTGTCGGGGCCCAGCCCGCGCTTGTCCAGTTCGGCCTGGATCTGCGCGATGAAGTCCGGGTTGCGGTTGGTCTGGAACGCGCCTCGTTCCTCGTTCCAGGCGCTGCGGTCGACCAGCAGGTAGGGGACGTTGATGTCCACCGCGTCGGTGAAGCCGACGAACATGATTTCCACCGGGTCGCGCACATCGACGAACAGCACCGGCGCGGCTTCTTGCTGGGCTCGGGCGTAGGCGTCCTGGGGAGAAACTTCGAGCTCGACCGCCTGGGCGGCGAACGCCAGTAGGCCGAGCGAGGCGGCGATCAGTAAGGGCTTCATCGGGATGCTCCAGTCGTTGGGAATGGGGTTGCGTGGGCAGCGTTGCGAGTAGGCATCTTATACCTTAGGGGTATATGTACAGATAGGAGCGGGGCGCCGAGCATCCCTCGAAGTCGTACCAGAAATGCCGTATCGACCTGCCGCATGCCGCCGAACGCGCGGGCCGGGTAGGACCTCATCCTTGGCCGCGACCGGCCACTCGGCAATGATCTGTAGCAAGGTTGCGGGCGGTGCGCGCCTCGCAGGGTGATCCGGTGAGCTAGTCTCTTAACCACGGTCATGGAAGGCCGCGTGACGAGAGTGCAGGCTCGGATCACCGACGGGCAGGGCGACGCCGATGCCTTTTCACTGCGCATGGCTTTGCCGGGATGCCGGCAAGGCCGCGTCGGAATATCAACAGACCCTGGAGAGACTTGGCGATGAAGATCGAGCGATTCGAAGACCTGATCGACTGGACGCGGGATACGCACAACCTGCTCGCCAGGTGCATGGCCCGTTGTTCCGACAAGCACGAGGAAACGCGCGCCAAATGGCTGCTGGTGTACATCGCCGATCATGAGCGTGCCTTGGCCGAGACCATCGACAAGATCGAAAAGCACGCCGACCCCAAGGCGCTGCACACCTGGATCTACGACTACCTGGCGCGCAACCCGGTACTACGCAACCAGGCCTGCAAGTCGTACGACACCATGACCGTGGAAGAGATATCCCTGGATATCTTCCTCACCCACAACCAGGTCATCGACCTGTATCGCTCCCTGGCGCGGCGTGCCGAGATCGACGGCGCCCGTGAGCTGGCCGAGGACCTGTTGCGGCTGGAGGAGCACGAGACCATGCGCCTGGCCCAGCAGGTCAACCGCATACACGAAATGTAGCGGTCGCCGGGGCGCCTGCATCGCCTCGATGACGCAGGCGCGAGGCGATCTTTTCGAGCATACTGCCCGGCCAATTCCGGCTGCCGACCAAGAGGCGGTGGATGCTCGAGCTTTCCGCTTATCCCGCGCTTTTTCTGGCGGCACTCGGTGCCGCGACGCTGCTGCCGATGCAGTCCGAGGCGGTCCTTGCCGGGCTGCTGCTTTCCGAGCGTTATCCGGCCTGGGCGCTGGTCGCGGTGGCCAGTGCCGGCAACGTGCTGGGGTCGATGCTGAACTGGCTGCTCGGCCTTTACCTCGAGCGTTGGCGCGACAAGCGCTGGTTCCCGGCCAGTGCGCGGCAGCTGGCGCAGGCGCAGCGGCACTACCATCGCTACGGGCGCTGGACGCTGCTGCTCAGCTGGGTGCCCATCATCGGCGATCCGCTGACGCTGGTCGCCGGGGTCATGCGCGAGCCGCTGTGGAGCTTCGTGCTCATAGTCGCGCTGGCCAAGACGGTGCGTTACCTGATGGTGATGGGCTTGACCCTCGGTTGGATGTGAGGCGAGAGTCTGCCGCATGGAAATCGAACCTTCATCCCCGTCGGGCAGGCAAACAAGCGCCGCCACGGCAACCGGCCCCGCCAAGGACAGCATCTCCGTACGGCTGGTGGAAGAGGCACTGCTGGGCTTCGTCCGGCCCGGTCGATCGGCCGCGCGGCTGCTGGAGGAAATCGGCCTCGACGCCACCTGCCTGCAGGACCCCGACGGCCGCATGGAGGTCAGCGACTACACCCGGCTCTGGCTGCGCCTGGCCAAGCGCTTCGACGACGAATTCTTCGGCATGGACCCGCGCCGCCTGCGCTCGGGCAGCTTCGTCTTCCTCAGCCGCAGCTGCATCCAGCAGCCGACGCTGGAGAGGGCGCTGGTGCAGGCGCTGGGCTTCCTCGGGCTGGCGCTGGAGAATTTTCGCGGCAAGCTGATCCGCAGCCAGAGCCTGGCCGAGGTCGTGCTGCGCGAGCGCACCGCCGAACCCGGTCGCGCCTTCTGCTACTTCACCTTCTGGATGCTGCTGCACGGGCTGGCCTGCTGGCTGGTCGGGCGGCGCATCCCACTGCTCGCCGTCGAGTTGCGCTGCGCCGAGCCGGCATATACCGCCGACTACCGCGTGATGTTCTCCGACAACCTGCGCTTCGGCCGGCCTTCGACGCGCATCATCTTCGCCGCCGAGGTGCTCGACCTGCCGATCCGCCGCAGCGAGAGCGAGCTGCGCAGCTTTCTCGCCGAGGCGCCGGCCAACATCCTGGTGCGCTATCGCGATCATTCCAGCCTCGCCAGCCGCATCAAGCAGCACCTGCGCAGCCTGCCGGCCGAGCACTGGCCGGACGGCGAGACGCTGGCGCAGGAACTCTGCATGTCCGCCTCGACCCTGCGCCGCCGGCTGGCGGAGGTGGGCCAGCCGTACCAGACGATCAAGGATGCGCTGCGCCAGGAGATGGCCACCGAATGGCTGGCCGATGCCTCGGTGAGCTATGGCGAGATCGCCGAACGACTGGGATTCGCCGATGTCAGCTCGTTCTACAAGGCGTTTCGCAAGTGGACGGGAACCAACCCGGGGCACTACCGCAACCTCATCCTGGCGCCGGAAAGACGCTGAGCTGCTTTCCTGAGGCGCCAGCCCGGGATGAGCTTCAAGGTTTTCAGCAGCCCTTCGGCCTGCAGTCGCCGCGAGGGCGCACCTCCCACAGGGGCGCCGTGTGCGCTGGCGGCTTTTGTGGGAGGCCCGACCTCGGGGCGATGCTTCTGGGCTTCTGGCGGGCCTGCGGCCCGCATCGCCGCGAGGGCGCGCCCACGGGTTCGGTATGTACATGCTGCTTTGTGAGGGCCCGTCGCCCGGGGCGATGCTTTTCGAGCTTGCTTGCCTTTTGCCATTGGCCAAAACGGTCAAGCAGGTTGAGAGCATCGACCATTGCCGCCCCCGTCCGGTTGACCAAAGATGAACCAGGCTTCGCACCGAATAACAACAAGCACGGGAGAACGCCATGCAGATTCGCGACAACGTATTCCTCATCACCGGCGGCGCCTCGGGCCTCGGCGCCGCGGCTGCCGAGGCGCTGGTCGAGGCGGGCGGCAAGGTGCTGCTCGCCGACCTCGATGAAGCGCCGTCAT